>NZ_JACALO010000019.1:0-57115 GCF_030328185.1 Empedobacter sp. 225-1
ACAAATACGAATATATGTACTGTTTAAAATAAAATTTTATTGGTCTAATCCTGTATCATTTTTTCAGGACGTTACATAGAATAATTATTCCATCGTTTTCAATTCGTTCAAGAAATCAACAATATCTTGACCAGAATAATCTGCCATTCCCATTGTGGTGTGTGCAATGTTTCCTTTTTTGTCTAAGATAATAGTTGTTGGTAACGAACCATTAAAAAATTCAGTCGGAATAGATGAGTTGGGATAAACAACTGGTAACGAAAGTTTTTTACGTTCCATGAATTTCGCTACTTTATCACGTTTTCCTTCTACTTCCACTGTTAAAATCACGATATCTTTATCCTCTTTTACTTTGTCATATAAAGTTTGAATAGAAGGCATTTCTGCAATACAAGGAGGGCACCAAGTAGCCCAAAAATTCATAAACACTACTTTTCCTTTCAGATCTTCCATGTTGACAGTTTTTCCATCCACATCTACCATTTCGAAAATATAATTTGCTTCGGTTTCTGGTTGAGAAGACTTTTCAACTTTTTCTAATTTTGGATCGAATAATCCTAATTTCATTAAACCTTGCTGCATCATTGCTTTAGCTTCTGGTACAAAAAGTAAGACCAAAGCCAACGCTCCTACGATAATAGTTGAGTAATTTCTTTTTAACATTGCTATAAATTTATTGTTTGTTCCCATTGTAATCCGCTTATATCGGTTAGTACTACTTTGTGAATTCTATTCTCTATTTCAAAATTTAAGTTTGCTTTCGCTCCCAAAGGTAACACTAAACTGTGTTTATGTGGTGTAACTTTTGCTACATAATAATTCGAAATTTGTTGTTGGTCTAAATTTGATAACTCTTTCATATCTAATGATTCAATGATTTTATTTTGGTCATTGTAAAAATCAATTTGGATTAAAAAAGAACCATATACATCAGCACCTTCTATTCGCATAACGTCAAATGAAACCTTATTTTGAAGTTGTTTTAAATTGGTTATTTCTACTTTTGGCTTGACCGATTTATTGTGTAAAGTTCCATAAACACCACCATGAAATACTTGATTTGTAAACAACGTAACGAATAATATGAAAAAACTAAATCCGATAAAATGAGGTGTATATTTTTTATAAGAAATAGAATTCCATTTATTTTCTTGTTCAACAAATTGATTTTTATTGAATAAATAATCCAAGGATATTTTACCAGAGCCCGCTTGCATTAGCGTGAATCCTCCTGCCAAACCTAATACGCCAATTTGCCATTCGTCCAAACAAGTTGTTCCAATCCATCCCGAACCTAACAAAATTCCCATTGCTAAGAAGAAAACACCGATACTCATGAAACGCGTTTTGTAACCAAGCATCAAACACAAGCCTACCACGCCTTCTATAATGGTGAAAATCCACATGTTCCACAATAAAGCTTCGGGATTTTCGACCAAATATTGAATAAGAGGTTTGATGAAAAGAGCGTTCGGTAAAAAATGATTAAATTTTTCGCCAATGTATCCAGTTGCTTCTGGATCAAGTTTGTTTTCTAAAATTAACCGCCTCCAAAAGGCAGAAAAGTACGTCCAACCAATGACTAAACGCAATGCCAATACAGCATTACCCATTGATAAAACAGATTTGTTTTGCATGATATGTTATATAAGTTACTTAAATCTACATTTTTGTTTTGTAGTCTAAAACAGTCAATTCGAGTGAAATTCATTTAGAATTTTGTATCGAGAATAAGGTTTTAGAAGATAAAATTCATCTTAATTATCGATACAATTTTTCTTCTTTTTATAGTTCGAAAAATCACTCGAATTGACGAATTCTAATTCAATAATGTACAAATAAGTATAGATTGTTGAATAATTATTGTTGAATTAATTGTGAAAATTACGACAACAACGAATATTTCAATTGCTTATACAATAAATAGAAAGGTATTTTTGGAGATTGTATTTTATTCGAATCAATATCTTCTACGATCAATGAAGATCGTGCGTATTGAATGAATTGTAAAGATATTTGCGGTAAATCAAAATGAGATAAATCAAGTTGTTTGCTTGATTTCTTAATTACTTCAAATTTAATGTTAACACAAGATGTTGTATTACTCTGAATTGTTTTACTTGGAGTTGATTTTGTTTGCTGAACATTTTCAACTTCTAAAATAGTATGAATAGAAGCTTTCATGCTACAAGGTGTAAGTAGCATGAAAATCGAAGAAATAATTAAAACAAGACTTCTAAAATTCATGAAACGAAACTAATCATAAAATTTGATTTAAAACGAATTTATAATTAAACTTTAAGAAATTATTAGAATTTCTATCTTTGTCTTGATGAAAGAAAAACCGTTATTTTTTGTATTGATTATTTTAACACTCTTACTTTTTGTGATCAGTTTAAGTGTTGGAAAAGTTCCGATTTCTTTCACCGAAATATTCAGTGTCATTTTTGGGCATTCAGACGAAATGTACCATAACCTTGTACTCAATTTTCGATTGCCAAAATCACTAACAGCTTTGTTGGTTGGTATTGCTTTGCCTATTTCAGGTTTTTTGATGCAAGAATTATTCAAAAATCCTTTAGCAGAACCTTCCGTATTGGGAATTACGTCAATGGCCAGTTTAGGTGTTGCGATTGTAATTTTTCTTTTTTCGATGATTGGATTAGATGAATTTTTAAACAATCCTTGGATTACAATTATAGCTTCATTCTTAGGTGCAATAGTTGCTTTGTTAATGGTTATTTCACTTTCTTTTCGCGTTAAATCATCTGCATCCTTAGTGATTATTGGTTTTATGATTGCTGGTTTAGCAGGCGCATTAATCGGAATGATGCAATATTTTGCACCTTCGGATAAGATAAAAACCTATTTAGTTTGGGGATTCGGTTCATTAAGTGGTTTATCTTGGGAACAATTAGGTGTTTTCGGATTATTTGTTCTAAGTGGAATTATCGTTTCCTTGTTTACTTTACGAGGAATTACAGCTTTGTTATTGGGCGAAAAATATGCACAGTCGTTGGGAATAAATATTAAAAAATTAAGATTAACAATTCTTATTTCAACCGCATTGTTAACAGCTTCAGCGACCGCATTTGCAGGGCCTATTAGCTTTATAGGATTAGCCGTTCCTCATATTTGTAGAACATTATTACGAACAGGCGATATGAAAATTTTATACCGATGGATTTTCGTGTCAGGTATATTTTTTATGTTACTTTTTTCAATCTTGACTGAAATTTTTCCATTTGGAACTTTACCTATTAATATTATTACCGCATTGTTCGGAGCACCAATTGTGATAAGTATTTTGTTGAATAATAAAAATGGAGTGCGATGAAAAGTGAGGTATTAAAATTGGAAAATCTTTCAGTTGGTTATAATGCAAAAAAAATTGTTTCAACGATTAATACTACGATCTTCACAAATGAATTGATTACGATTTTAGGGAAGAATGGAGCAGGGAAATCAACATTGATTAATACCATTTTAGGTTTTGAGAAAAGTCTTGAAGGTAAAATTTATTTGGATAATAATTTATTGCAAAAATTATCTTCTCAAGAGATTGCACAACATATCGCTGTGGTTTTACCACGAATGGCAATTGTTCCAAAAATTAGAGTTTCTGAATTGGTAGCGATGGGACGTTTGCCTTATCATAAAGTTTTGAAGAAAGTTTCGAAAGAGGAACAATACTTAATTGATGAGGTGTTAGAACTGGTCGGAATTACCGATTTGGCTCATCTATTTGCGAATGAAATTAGCGAAGGCCAATTGCAATTGGTAATGATTGCGCGTGCTTTATGTCAAGATGCTAAATTGGTAATTTTAGATGAACCAACATCTAATTTAGATTTAGCCAATCGATATAAAATATTTAATTTATTAAATGAATTGAAAACTAAAATGGATAAATCGTTTTTGATGATTACCCATGAAGTAGATTTTGCCTTAGAAAATGCGGATAAAATTTGGTGGATAGAAAAGGGTAACCTTTCTGAAGGAATTCCAGAACAAATAGCATTTGAACATCATATTATTCAGAAATTATCCAACCATAATTTGATGTACGATAAAGCGAATAACCGTTTTTCGACTCCCACTAATTGCACAAAAGTAATAGGAATAAAAGGAAGTTCTGAATTAGCTTTTTGGGTAAAAAATGCGTTGTTTCGAAATGGAATTTCTGTCGAAAATACTGCCGAAAATCATATTGAAATAACAGAAAATAACATCATCTTTGAAGGACAAAAATTTGAATCGATAGAACAAATCGTAAAATTTGTACAACAGTATGAAAAATATAATCGTAACGGGAGCAAGTAGAGGAATTGGTTTTGAATTGGCAAAACAACATTTAGAATTAGGAAACCGTGTGTTGACAATTTCTCGAAATGTAGATAAATTAAAAGAATTAGAGGTTTACGCAAAAGAAAATCAATATCGGTTTATAGGAATTGATTTGACTAATTTTGATGAGATTTCACAAGTGAAAGAAGCGGTTAATTCTTGGGAGAAAGTAGATGTTTTATACAACAATGCAGGAATTTGTATTAATAAACCTTTTGAAGAAATAAAAGAAGAAGATTTATTAACTTCATGGCAAGTGAATTTTATGGCACCATATCGTTTGATACAAATTTTGATGCCAAAATTTGATACATCATCACATGTTGTAAATATTTCAACAATGGGAGCCGTACAAGGTTCTGTGAAATTTCCAGGATTATCAGTTTATTCATCTTCTAAATCGGCAACAGTTAATTTAACAGAATTGTTGGCAGAAGAATTAAAAGATCATGGTCCAAGAATTAATGCAGTCGCATTAGGAGCCGTACAAACTGAAATGTTAGAAGAAGCTTTCCCTGGATATATTGCGCCTTTACAACCAAATGAAATGGCCGAATATCTTGTTGATTTTGGATTGAATGGTTGGAAATATTTTAACGGAAAAATTCAACAAGCTTCGATTTCTACACCATAAGAATTTAATTTATATAATACCTTTCTAAAGTCGCTCTTGAGCGACTTTTTTAATGTTTCAATACTCGTTTTCTCAAAATATACATCAACGGAAAGCTGCGTATAATCCAAATTTTGAAAAAATATATCCAATTATACTTAAATTATTTTTGGAGCTATTTTCATGTCTCATAGCAATAGCGTCCTAAATAAATTTAGGGCATAAAATATCCACCCACTTTAGTAGGATACAAGCTATAGTTGGACAAAATTTAAAATAGAACCCCTTGTTCCAATTTTGGAGGAGGTTTTTCTACTTCCTTTAGTGGATTATCAAGCCATTTTTGTAATTCAATCTTCACAAAAAGATTTAGTCTTATAAAAGCGACTAAATTGGATAAATGCCAATTGAATTTTGATTGCGCACGTAGTGCTTTAAGTATTAAAATAGTGATAAGCGCCGTCCATATTTGTATCATTACAGCGTTTTCCGAGGTTCCAACAAAGGATTTTATATGTAAAAGTTGTTTTAAGTCTCTAAAGAATATCTCCATCATCCATCTACTTTTATAAAGCTCACTAATCGTATGAGCCGTCCAGGTAAACTGGTTGGTAATAAGCTCTATGACCTGCTCATTTTCTTGATCCCATACCGCTACACGCCTTAGTTTATTAGGGTATAGCTGTTTTGATTTTTCATTAGCCAAAGTAATGATTTCATCTTTCAGAACATTTTGATGCCTGTTCTTAGGTAATTCTAACTCCTTAATTGTCTCAAATTTCAAGTTATCCTTGTGCCTAATTACAAAGTATACTTGCTTGCTGTCCCAAACGTTTAACAGGCTAAAATCATTGTAAAATCGATCTGCAACAATAACACTACCCTTCAGCAAAGGGATGTCGTAAGCCCCTTTATTATCAGCTGTTTTACCATCGGTGATATTGATGTAAGCTGGTAGATTCCCATCAAAATCAAGAAGTGTATGCATTTTAACAGCTCCTTTGGTGGTCTTGTATTTTGCCCAATCAAAAATACTTAAGCATAGGGATATTGTGGTGGAGTCTAATAATAGGATTTTTGATTTTATGCGGAACTTTACCTGTTTAAACTTAGGGTGCTGTCCTAAACTTTGAAGCAAAGCAAAATAGTATTCTTTGAATAGCTCATGGCTTCGGTTTTTATTCTGATAACTTATTGATGATTTAGAGGGTGCTTTAACTATACCAAGATGGTTTAGATTTCCCGTAGCAGATCGAAGGCCATTGCTTATATCACGAACAGACTTGCTACGTGCAAAATGACAAAATAGCATGGAAATCAAATGACTCCAACTGTCAAAACCTTTGTTGTGTTTATCTGTTTGCTTTTCGTTTACTAATTTTTTGAAATTTGAGCGGTTAAGTTTTGTTATTATCTGAGAAAACAATGTTATATTTACCATCAAGCGCGTGTTTTTTTGGTGTCCAACTCAAAGATAATTTGAGATCCGAAATTTACGCGCTTTTTTTACGCTTTCTTTTAACGTTTAGGACGCTAATGGTCTCATAGGATAAAATCCTTAAAATTAAATCCTTATTTTTGTAATATGCATATTTTAATAGTAGAAGACGATCAAAGAATGTCAGCGTTAATTCGAAGAGGTTTAGAAGAGAACGGGTTTGAAACAACGGTAGTTTATGATGGAGAAATGGCACTAAAATTGGCTCTTCGTGAAGAGTATGATTTGGTTGTGTCAGATATTATTTTACCTAAATTAAGTGGATTAGATTTTTGTCAAGAATTAAAAAAGTTAAAACCTTTTCTTCCTATTATCATGTTAACAGCTCTAGGAACAACCGATGATAAAGTTGAAGGGTTTGATGCAGGTGCAGATGATTATATGGTAAAACCTTTTGAAATGAGGGAACTTATCGCAAGAATTGGCGTCTTGTCTAAAAGAAAGTACAATATGCAGACGTTATCTTTCATTTTGGAATATGATACATTAGAGATGAATCTCCATACAAAAATAGTGAAAAGAGAAGGGAAAGAAATTAATCTAACACCAAAAGAATTTCGTCTTTTACATTATATGCTCGAAAATAAAGAACGTGTGCTATCTAGAACTGAGATTGCGGAAAAAGTATGGGATACACATTTTGATACAGGGACTAATTTTATTGATGTTTATATAAATTATTTAAGAAATAAAGTTGACAGGCATTTTGGGGCAAAACTAATTCATACCAAAACAGGTCAAGGATTTATATTTAAGAAAGATGAAAATTAGAATTAGACTGACACTTTTATTTACTTTGCTTACAGCAACTATTCTTTTTTTCTTTGCTTTTATAATTTATTATTCAGCAAAAAAAGACAGAGAAAAAGAATTTTTTGAATTGCTTAAAAAAGAAGCTATAACTAAATCAAATCTTTTTCTTAAAGCTAAAGTTTCATCCGATGTTTTGCATCATATCTATCAAAATAACAGACAAACTCTCAATGAAGTTGAAGTTGCAGTTTATGATCACAACAAAACATTAATTTACCACGATGCAGTAGAAATCGATTTTGTTAAAGAAACAGAAGCGTTATTCGATCAAGTACAGCAAAAAGGTTACATTAATTTCTACCAAGATAGGTGGCAAGTCGTCGGGATGAAATATACTGTAGATGGAATTGATTATTTTGTTACAGCTGCAGCTTTGGATGAATATGGTTACAGTAAAATTAACAATTTATTAAAAAATATTATCCTTATCTATACATTGTCTTTGCTGCTAATTTTATTGTCTGCTTTCTTTTTTACCAATAAAGCGATAAATCCAATCAAGGCGATAACGAGTAAAGCAAAACAAATTTCTGCTTCAAATTTAGATCTTAGAATTGAATTAAAATCAAAAGGAGATGAGTTAGCAGAATTAACAATTACAATCAATCAAATGTTACAACGATTAGAAAATTCTTTTGATTCTCAGAAAAGTTTTGTTTCTAATATAGCACATGAACTTCGTACGCCATTAGCAGCGATAATAACAGAATTAGAAATGGCTTTAGGGAAGAAGCATTCTAATGAAGAATATCAAGAGTTAATCCAATTTGCATTAAATGACACAAAAAGAATTGTTCGTTTATCCAACAGTTTACTTGATATGGCGAAAGCTAGTTACGATCCTTCAGAAATTAATTTTAAAAGAATTAGAATTGATGAAATACTTTTAGATTCGGTGGTTCAGGTTCAAAAAAATAATAAGGAATATAAAGTAGAATTAAATTTTATTCAAATTCCAAACGAAGAAAACGAGGTCGAAGTGAATGGAAATGAATATTTATTAAAAGTTGCTTTTACTAATTTAATAGAAAATGCATGTAAATATTCAATTAATTCCACTTGTGAGATTCAAATTGATTTTGATGAAACCGAAGTGAACATTGACTTTATTAATGAAGGTGAACGGATAAGACAAGATGAATTAACCATGATTTTTCAACCATTTTATAGAAGTGCTCAACATAAAAATATTCAAGGTCAAGGAATAGGTTTGTATTTGGTGAAAAAAATTATTGATTTGCATTTTGGTCAATTAGCTGTATATACCAAAGAAGAAAATAAAACTTTTTTTCGAGTAGTTTTGAAAAAAAACAACTAATAATAAATCATAAAAATAGGAAAAAGCCTGCGTTATTGCAGGCTTTTTTGTTCTAATAAAATTCTAATATTCTTCTAAAAGGTTTCTAACAGCAACTGTTTTCCATGTCATGTAGATTTGCAACAGAAAAAAAATAACAATGGAAACAGATTCCCAATTCGTCAAACAATAAACCAAAGATTCATTTATTACTGCTTTTAAGAGAATTGAAACTTTGGTTTTCCTTAAAAAAATATAAAATGAATTTAATAAATTTTACAATGCAGTTAGGATTAGCTTTTCTATTAGGAGCTGCAATAGGTTTAGAGCGTGAATATCGTCAAAAAAGTGCTGGATTAAGAACAAATACCTTGGTATGTGTAGGTTCAGCAGCATTTATCTTAATGTCTTATGCCATTGGAGGAGATGCCGTAGGACGAATAGCTTCATATGTTATCAGTGGAATAGGTTTTTTAGGCGCTGGAGTCATTATGAAAGACGGAGTGAGTGTAAGAGGGTTGAATACTGCTGCAACGATTTGGTGTTCAGCAGCAATCGGGTTATTTGCTGGTTCAGGACTTTCTATACAAGCGGTTATACTTACTTGTATTATAATGTTAGCACATCTATTATTAAGACCGATTAGTAATCAGATTTACCGTTACTCTTTCAAAAATAAAAACCACAAGGATACCGAATATTTATTGGTAATAAAATGTAGAAATGATGTAGAAAATCATTTAAGAGTATTACTAATGCGTTCAATTGAGAATAATGAAAACCTTATGATGAAATCTCTTTCGAGTGATGATGATTTAATAAATGATTCTGTAATGATTTCAGCAGAGATATCAGCTTTATATCAGCAAGATAGTCTTTTAGAAAAAATAGCAAGTCGATTAACCATTGAAAAAGATGTCCAAAAAATTCGTTGGGAAATTATCAGAAATGAAGTTTAGAAATAAAATAGATAGAATATATCTTATGAAAAAATCAAAAGTAACTCTTTTTTTGCTGCTTATTATTGGGAATGGTTTTGTTTTAACAAACAGTTGTAACAGTAAAATAGAACAATCAGAAACAGCAGATTATTACTGGGATAAAAATGAAATAATATTCAGTGATAATTCCACTATTATAACTCAATTAAAAATAGAAAATGCACAACTTCAGTTGGTAGAGTCTGATTTGAATTCACCTGGAATTGTAAAAACAATTCCAGAACATTTTGCTCAAGTTGCTTCTCCATTTGCTGGACGAGTAGTTAAATCTTTCGTTTCATTGGGACAGCAAGTGAAAAAAGGAGCACCAATATTTGAAATTAAATCTGCAGATTTTTTTGTTGCACAACAAGAATATTTAGCAGCGCAACAAGAATTAAAACAAGCCGAAATAAATTTAAAACGACAAAAAGATTTATTTGATCATGCTGTTGGTGTAAAAAGAGAATTAGAAGAAGCGCAAACAGATTTTAAAATAAAAAAAATAGCTGTAGATCAAGCTGCAGCATCTGTAAAGGTTTTTAATACTTCTTCTCAAATAGGAATGGGACAATCTTTAATGGTTCGATCGCCAATTTCTGGTCAGATTATAAAAAATGAACTAGTTACAGGACAATATTTAAAAGAAGATCATGAAGCTTTGGTAACAGTAGCAGACCTGTCAAAGGTATGGGTTTCTGCGCAAATAAAAGAGCATAATTTAGGTTTTCTAAAAGAATTAAAAAGAATTTCATTTACAGTTGAGGCCTTTCCCACAATTGTATTTGATGGAAAAATAATTCATATAGGACAAACTTTGAACGAAGAAAGCAGAAGTGTAGAAGTTTTAATTGAAACTGAAAATAATCAATTCCTTCTAAAGCCAGGTATGTATGTTAATGTCGTACTTAAAGGTTTTGGTAAAGAAGAAATTATTCTTCCTTCAAAAGCTGTTTTTCAGGACAAAGCAGATCAATATGTTTTTGTAAAAATTGATGAAAAGAAATACCATAAAACAAAAGTTGTGGCGATAGGTCATTCTGAAGATAATCATTTAGTTCGTGTTACAGATGGATTAAAAGCAGGAGATAAAGTGGTGGTTGATGGAGGAGTGTTTTTAATGGGGGTAAAATAAACGATTGAAATGAACAAATTAATCGAAATGGCAATTGCCAAGAAATGGCTAATGGTGACTTTGTTTTCATTGATAGCTGTATTTGGTTATTATTCTTGGAAGCAATTAGCAATAGAAGCTTATCCAGATATTGCAGATGTAACTTCTCAAATTGTTACGCAAGTTCCTGGATTAGCAGCTGAAGAGATAGAACAACAGATTACTATCCCGATAGAAAGGGAACTCAATGGTTTACCTGGTATGCATGTAATGCGTAGTAAAAGTACATTTGGTTTATCCATTATTACAATTGTATTTAAAGATGGAGTTGATGATTACTGGGCACGCATGAGAATACAAGAACGATTGAATGATATTGACTTACCTTATGGAGCGGAACCTGGATTAGATCCTTTAACGTCACCAATTGGAGAGGTCTATCGTTACATTATAGAAAGTGATACAAAAGACTTAAGGGAGTTAACAGATTTACAACGTTTTGTCATTGTTCCTAGAATTAATCAGGTGTCAGGTGTAGCGGAAGTAACAAATTTTGGAGGGATTACAACGCAGTATCAAATAGAAATAGACCCAACTAAATTAACTCAATATAATATTTCACTCAATGATGTTGTCGAAACCATAGATCAAAATAATGTGAACGCTGGTGGAAGTACATTACCTCAAGGAGATATTGGCTACGTAATTAGAGGAATAGGTCTGGTGAAAGATTTGGATGATTTTGGAAAGATTGTTATTAAGACAGAAAATGGAGTACCTATTTTATTATCTGATATTGGACAATTAAAATACGGAAGTGTTGAGCGAAAAGGTGTTTTAGGGTATAGTGACAAAACGAGAAATTATTCAGATGGAATCGAGGGAATTGTATTGTTATTAAAAGGTGAAGATCCATCTACAGTTTTAGCAGGTATTCATGAAGCTGTCAATGAACTTAATCATGATATTTTACCAAATGATGTAAAAATTCATGCCTTTTTAGACCGAACAGATTTGGTCGAGACAACACTTAATACTGTTTCTCATACTTTAATAGAAGGTATCTGTCTTGTAGTTATTGTATTAATCGTTTTTTTAGGAAGTTGGAGAGGCGCACTTTTAGTTGCAATCACGATTCCACTTTCATTGCTTATCGCATTTGTTTTCATGCATTTTACCTCTATTCCTGCAAATCTATTGTCTTTAGGAGCGATTGATTTTGGAATTATAGTAGACGGAGCAATTGTAATGATGGAAACCGTTTTGAAAAAAAGAGAGAAAAATCCTACAGAATATTTAAAAGAACATAGTATTTCTAAAGTCGCAAAACAAGTCGCAAAGCCTATATTCTTTGCGACTCTAATAATCATAACGGCTTATTTACCTCTATTTGCTTTTGAGAGAGTCGAACGAAAGCTTTTCACACCAATGGCTTTTACTGTAGGTTATGCCTTACTTGGTGCATTGTCAGTAGCTCTTTTGTTAATTCCAGGGTTAGCATATGTAATGTATAAAAAACCTCAAAAAATTTACCACAATAAATGGTTAGAAAAATTAACACAATCTTATTCATCTATTATCGAGAAAATTATAGTAAAACCAAAAAAAGTTATTTTACCACTTATTATAATTCTTGGTTGTGCAGTAGGTTTATCCATTTCTGTTGGAAAAGATTTTTTACCAACATTGGATGAAGGGTCGATTTGGTTACAAGTTGAATTACCTCCTGGTTTATCAGTAGAGAAATCAAAGGAAATGAGTGATGCATTGAGATCTCATACAATGCAATATGATGAGGTTACATATGTAATGGTACAAGCAGGCCGAAATGATGATGGAACAGACCCTTGGACTGCTTCTCATTTCGAAGTTTCGATTGGATTAAAACCTTATAAAGAATGGCCTAAAGGGAAAACTAAAAATGATTTGATTCGTGAATTGGAAAAAGAATATGCCGCTATGCCTGGATATACGGTAGGTTTTTCTCAACCAATGATAGATGGTGTAATGGATAAAATATCAGGTACACATAGCGAATTGGCAGTTAAAATTTATGGTAAAGAATTTACCGAAACACGTAAAATAGCTGAAAGTATGATGAAAGAATTGAAAAAGGTAAGAGGGGCGGTTGATGTTTCAATTGATCAAGAACCTCCATTACCTCAATTGCAGATTCATGCTAATCGAGATAAAATTGCTCAATATGGACTAAATGTGTCTGATGTTGCTGAATTAATTGAAGTTGCAATCGGAGGTAAAGCGATTTCTCAAATCTTTTTAGATGATAAAGTGTACGATTTTATTTGTCGGTACAAAGAAGATAGTCGAAATACACCAGAAAAAATAGGACAATTGAGTTTGACTAATATAGATGGTATAAAAATACCTTTAGCACAAGTGGCAGATATCAAGCTTAATACAGGAGAGAGTACGATTACGCGCGAAATGAATAAGCGACATTTAACAATAAAATTAAATTTAAGGGACCGCGATTTAGGTTCCTTTCTAAAGGAAGCTCATGATAAAATAGAACAAAATATAACTTATGATCATCGCTTATATCATCTCAAATGGAGTGGTCAATTCGAAAACCAAAACCGTGCATACAAAAGACTTTCAATCGTTATTCCAATTGCAATTTTAGTCATGTTCACTCTTTTATATGTTGCATTTGGAAACTTGAGACAAGCTTTGTTATTGATTGGAATCATTCCCTTAGCTGTATTTGGAGGTATGTTAGCATTAAATGTAAGAGGGATGACATTGAATGTTTCTTCTGCAGTTGGCTTCATTGCGCTATTTGGAGTAGCTATTCAAAATGGTGTGATAATGCTCTCTCAATTCAATCTATTAAAAAATCAGGGAATAGACCTTTTAGAAGCAGTTATTGAAGGAACAAAAAATCGTTTTCGACCTGTTTTAATGACAGCTACTGTGGCTATTTTAGGTTTATTTCCTGCCTCGTTATCAACAGGAATCGGATCGGATGTACAACGTCCATTAGCAACGGTAATAGTATATGGTTTATTATTTTCAACGGTTATTACACTTTTTGCACTTCCAGCATTATACTATATGATCGAAAAAAAATGGGGAAGAAATTCTTTGGATAAGTCTATAAATAAATAAGAAGGAGAAAAATGAAGAAATATTGGTTTATATTGGTTTGTGTTTTAATACTTCCAAATAGTTTATTAATGGCTCAACAAACTACTGGGTACGAACTAGCGTATAAGAAGTTTATCCAAACAGTCGAAACAAATAACATCTTACTGGCTTCAGAACGCTTTAATCTAGCTATAGCTGAATCGGAAATTATTAGTGCAAAAGCATTTGAGGATCCAGAACTTCAGTTTGCATATTTTGATAATGGAGAAACCAACAGAAAGATGGGAATAGGATACTCAGCAGAAGTTGGATGGTTAGTAGAATTAGGAGGAAAAAGAAAAGCTCGAATTAATTTGGCTAAAAGCGAATATGAATTGACGAAACTGATTCTTTTGGATTACTTTAAAAATTTAAAAGCTGATGCAACATTGGGTTTTTTACAAACAATCTATCAGAGAGAGTTATTGAATGTTAAAAAGAATTCTTATGAAATGGTGAATCAGCTTGCAAATTCGGATGAGATGAGGTTCAAGTTGGGGGATATTTCAGAAACTGACGCTCGACAAAGTCGATTAGAAGTTCAAACATTAAAAAATGAAGTCACTCAAGCAGAAACAGATTTAGCAGCATCATATATTCGATTGGCTATTTTTATGGGAGTTGATTCAGTAAATCAAATTACGACTGTTGGTGAATTGAGAACATTTTACCGAGATTTTGATTTGGATCATTTGGTTGAAATAGCAATAAATAATCGTACTGATCTGTCCGCAGCATTACAAAGTAAAGAGGTTAGTCAAAAGATGATAGCGTTAGCCAAAGCTAATCGTGCAATAGATTTGGGGTTGATGCTAGGTGTTGAACATTCAGGAGAAGTTCGGAATTTAGCTGCTGAAACCCCTCAGTTTACACAAATAAAAGGGGGAGTGAATATTCCTTTAAAATTTTCAAACAGATACAATAATGAATTGAAAATAGCTAAAATTCAGCTGAATCAAGCAGAATTAAATTATAAACAAATTGAGCTAGAAATTAAAACTCAAGTAAAAGAAGCATATACATGGTACGAGGCATATAAAAAACAAATGAAACAATTTGATGATGAAATTGTAAACAATGCTAACTTAATAGTAGAAGCAAAAAAATACAGTTACAGTAGAGGGAATACTTCTTTATTGGAAGTATTAGATGCGCAACGCACATACAACGAAATACAAGTTCAATATTTAGAGATGTTATTTAATTGTGCATCAGGATTAATAGAACTTGAAAGAACAGTGGGGATGTGGGATATTGATTTTTAAAGGGAATTATTTAAAACCGTTAAATCTCATGTTTCAACACTCGTTTTCTAAAAATATACATCAATGGAAAGCTGCGTAAAAACATCCAAACGCCAAAAGAAATCCAAATACCATAAATGTTCAATCCGAAATAATCAGTGAGATAAAGAGTAGGTAAAAAGCCTAAAAAAGTAGCAAAAATCAAGTTGTTTCGAAGTAGTTTAGCATCTCCCATTCCTTTGAAAAAACCGTCAAAAATATAAGCAAGCGTATTAATAGGTTGCATCATTAAAACTATCCAAAAAACAGCATTGAAAATGTTGAGTACATTTGGATCTTGATTAAAAATTGCACCTATTTGATTATAAAAAACAAAACAAATTGCAATCAAAATACAAGCAATTAGAACAGAGTATTTGGAGATATCCTTGCTTAGAATCCAAAGTTTAGGATAATTTCGTTCGCCTTGCAATCGTCCTGCCATAGCATTTCCAGCTCCTGCATATCCATCAATAAAAAAGGAGAAAAATAACCAAATATTCATCAGAATACTTTGCGCAGCGATATAATCTTTTCCATAATCCGTAGCATAAGAGTTGGCAAGGAAAAAGGCGACATTAAGTGAGGCTGTGCGTAAGATAAAATTAAAACTAAGGTTGATATATTTTCTAAATAAAGGATGTAGCGATGTTCCAGGATTTAGGTTGAATGAGGTTTTTGTAAAATAGTAATAAAACGCCATGATAACCATAATAAATTGTGCAATAAGACTCGCGTAAGCAGCGCCTTTGATATGTAATGCAGGAATAAGTCCTTCAATACCAAAAATCAAAATATAATCTAAAAAAACATGGATTATCGCTGCTGTTAAACTACATTTCATTGCCCATAAAGTATTCTGTATTCCTCTAAAAGCGCCAAAAAGTGTTAATGAAATAAGTGTAAGAGGAAATCCAAAAGCTCTGATTTTATAGTATTCAACCGAAAATTGAAGAACTAAATCTGTGGCATTGTAAAGTTCGAAAAGATGTTGAGCAAAAAAGTAGGTTGGAATAAAAATCAATAAACTTAAAAAGATATTAAAATACAAGGCTTGAGGAACCAAGTTTTTGATAGTTTCTAATTTATTTGCACCAAGACTTTGAGAGACCAAAGATGAAATAGATGTTTTCGTTTGGGCAACGATCCAAATTATACCAGATAAAAAAGATCCAACTAAACCAGTTGCAGCAAGGGCTTCTACAGAATGTTCAGATACGTTACCAACCATTGCGATGTCGGTTAATGTAATCAACGATTCGGCAATTCCAGAAAAAATGGCTGGAATTGCAAGTTGATTGATTTGTTTGAACGTAATTCTATCCGAAACCAAATTCATACTAACGTATTATTGTTTTACACGTTTGTAAGGTGGTTTGTTTTTGATGAGTTGACTTAACATGAATAACGTAATTCCGACTAAAGAGAAATATCCCAAAAGCGGTAATCCTGGAATGTTGTATTCATTGTATTTGAACATGAAAATACAACCTAAATATCCAGCAAAAATTAAATAATAAATTACCTTTTTGAATGATCCGTAATTAAATTTTCCTCGAATAAATTCAATTAAATTGAAAAGAATTAGTACAAAATAAAATCCGAAAAAGATATAACGTAATGGGTTTATACGACGATCAGTCATTCTCACATTAATCATTAAATCATAATTGTAAATACCATTATAAATTAATAACAATAAGATAAAAATGATAATAAAACGAAGTGCTTTCATATAAGATATTGGATTAAAAAAAGCTGTTTTGGAACAGCTTTTAAAAAAAAATTATTTTTGAGGTTTAAAATCTAAAGATAGTGAATTTATGCAATATCGTAAACCCGTTTGTGTAGGACCGTCATCAAAAACATGGCCTAAATGACTTCCGCAATTTCCACAAAGAATTTCGGTTCTTATCATTCCATGCGAAGAATCTACACGTTCTACAATTTTTCCAGCTGCAATCTCTTTATCAAAACTTGGCCAACCACAATGTCCGTCAAATTTAGATTCGGAAGAAAATAATTCTTCGTTACAAGCGGCACAAGTGTAAATACCATTTTCGAAATGCATATTAAATTTTCCAGTAAATGGACGTTCTGTTCCTGCTTCTCTTAAAACGTAGTATTCTTCCGAAGTAAGTTCTTTTTTCCATTCTTCTTCCGTTTTATTTACTTTAAATTGAGGTTTCTCATTCATCGCAATCGTATTTTGTGGTTGTTCTACTTTTTGTTCATCTTTTTTGTGTTGCGAAGTACATGAAACGCTAAAGTTTACAAGTAACGCTACAACAATAAAAGAGGTATATTTTTTTAAGCAATCCATTGGTTATATTTTTCAAATGCTTGCCTGATTTCATCTTCAGTACAAACTACATCATAACGACAATGTCCAATTTTATTAATCAAACTAAAGTTGATTGAATTGTTTTGGTTTTTTTTGTCGTGTTTCATCCATTTCATCAAGTTAGGGAAAATCTTCATGTCAATTGTATTTAATGCATACATCGACGCAAAGCTTTCGCACACTTCTTCTAAATCAGCTTTAGAAATTAATTCTTGATCGTAACTAAGAAACGTCTCAATAATCATTCCGATTACGATTGCTTCTCCATGCAAAAGTGGAAAATCTGTTTCTAACGATTCACTTTCGATTGCATGACCAATGGTATGGCCAAAATTTAAAATCTTACGTTCACCTTTTTCAAAAGGATCATTGTCCACAACATTTTCTTTTATTTGGATAGAATCCATAATAAATGGCGCTAAAGATTCGGCGTTATGAGAAGGTAATTGAACTAAATTATCCCAATGATCACGGTTTTTAATTAATCCATGTTTTAACATTTCGGCCAAGCCAGATTTTACCTGACGTTGTTCCAAAGTCAATAAAAAATTGGGATCAACTAATACCATTTCGGGTTGATTAAATGTGCCGACCATATTTTTCATTCCTTCTATATCAATTCCATTTTTACCACCTGCAGAAGCATCTACTTGAGATAATAATGTTGTTGGAATGTTGATAAACTTGATACCACGTTTGAAGGTGGAAGCCATAAAACCTCCCATATCGGTTAAAACACCACCGCCAACATTTATAACCAATGAGTGACGATCTGCACCCAATTCGCTTAATGCTAACCAAAGATTATTTACGGTTTCGATGTTTTTATTTTCTTCTCCCGAATCAATTTCAAGGATTTCGTAAGCAGAAATGTTATCCAAATCAGCTAATAAGATTGGTAAACAATGCACATGTGTGTTTTCATCTACCAAAAAGAAGATAGAAGAAAAAGTGTTTTTTGCAAGGTAATCGTCTAATATATATGCGATTGAACCAAAATGAATCGGAGCTGATTTCAAAACGGAAAAATATTTTTTAAATGTGCCTAAAATTACGGCGACCTTTTTACATCAACCAAATATTTTAAATGATTTATTTTAGGCTGTTATATTGATAAAACTCTATTGAACGTATGAGCTTATAGAATAATTATTTTAAATTTGCACAAATTCTTAATTAATGAATATAATTCTTTTTGATGGTGAAGAATGGGAAAATCTTTTGCCTCTGACGTTTACTAAGCCAGTAGCGTCATTACGAATGGGAGTTTTAAGCTTTGCCGAACGTTGGGAGAAAATTCTAAATTCGTCCATTTCATATAAAACTCAACACTATTTAGAAGAAAAATTTTCGACACATTTACAATCAGAAAATATATTCATTAATCCTTCATTTTTTCCGACAAAAGAGTTAATACAAGCCATAAAAAATATAGAATTAAATACATCTATTGTTTTTGAAAATCAACTTGTAGCGGTGAGAACAACAGAAGCAGTACCAACGATTACGACCAAAATTATTGAGTTAGATCAAATTATTCATATCAAAAATTCGTGGGATTTATTTACTTATAATTTCCAAGCAATAGAATTTGATTATGATTTATTAACAGAAGGTAGAAAGTCACAACCAATTTCACAAACAAACCAAGTTTTACACGCTGAAAGAATTTTTCTTGAAGAAGGTGCAAAAGTAGAATTTTCGATTTTGAATGCGTCTGAAGGTCCAATTTATATTGGAAAGGATGCAGAAATTATGGAAGGTTCTATGATTAGAGGTGGATTAGCTTTGTGTGAACATGCAAAGATAAACATGGGTGCAAAGATTTATTCAGGTTGTACAATTGGTCCATTTTGTAAAGTGGGAGGAGAACTGAATAATGCAATCTTAATGGCTTATTCTAACAAAGGACACGATGGTTTTTTAGGAAATGCTGTAATTGGTGAATGGTGTAATTTGGGAGCGGATACAAACAATTCAAATCTTAAAAATAATTATGCAGAGGTGAAATTATGGAGTTACAAAGAGGCTCGATTTGTAAAAACTGGTTTACAATTTTGCGGATTGATTATGGGAGATTATGCAAAATCTGCAATTAATACACAATTTAATACTGGTACAGTTGTTGGTGTTTGTGCCAACGTTTTTCAATCTGGGTTTCCACCAAATATGATCAAACATTATAGTTGGGGAGGACAATCAGATGCACCAATATTTAGTTTTGAACGTGCTTGCGAGGCTGCAGAGAAGATGATGGAAAGAAGAAAAGTGGAATTTACTTCTACTGATGAGAAGATTTTAAAACATATTTTTAATTTAAATAATAACTAATTTAATAAAAAGTAAATAATTAGATTTTTAGTTAAAAATTGTTAGAAATTAATTTTACAAGTTAAATTTTTAACAATTAATTAAAAAATCCGTAATTTTGCTTTTTGTTAGAAAAGAATATTTGTGAAATGACTGGTAAATATAAAAACGTTTTAGAGTTAATTGGAGACACTCCATTAGTTCAGTTAAACAGAATTAACCAAGACATTCCAGGCGAAGTTTATGCAAAGTTAGAATGTTTCAATCCTGGACATTCAACAAAAGACAGAATAGCTTTACATATCATAGAAGAGGCTGAAAAAAAAGGTCTATTAAAACCTGGTGCTACTATTGTAGAAACAACTTCAGGTAACACTGGATTTGCAGTAGCGATGGTTGCTATCGTAAAAGGATACAAATGTATCTTAGCGGTATCGGATAAAACAAAAGCAGAAAAAATTTCATTTTTGAAAGCAATGGGTGCAAAAGTATTTTTATGCCCAGCGAATGTACCTGCTGATGATCCAAGATCATATTATGAAGTGGCAAAACGAATTGCTGCGGAAACACCAAATTCTCTTTATATAAATCAATATTTTAATCAAGGGAATACAGAAGCTCACTATTTAACAACAGGTCCTGAAATCTGGAATCAAACGGAAGGTAAAATTACTCACCTTATTGGATGTACAGGAACAGGAGGAACTTTGACAGGTAGTGCACGTTACATAAAAGAGCAAAATCCTGATGTAAAAGTCATAGGAGTTGATGCTTATGGATCAATCTTAAAAGGATATCACGAAACGGGTAAAATAGATCAAAATGATATCTATCCGTACAGAATCGAAGGAATGGGAAAAAATTTAGTACCAGGAGCTTTAGATTTTGAAATGGTTGATAAATTTATAAAAGTTACTGACGAAGAAGCTGCTTATCGTACAAGAGAAATTGCTTTGAAAGAAGGAATTATGGCAGGTTATACTTCAGGTGCTGCAACACAAGCGTTTAAACAACTGGCTGAAGCAGGAGAATTCGATGAGAATTCTTTAGTTGTAATTCTTTACCCAGACCACGGATCTCGTTACATGACAAAAGTCTTTAGCGACGAATGGATGGCTGAAGAAGGTTTTACAAACAGCAGGCTTAATGGTTTAGAAGCTCGTGCAACTGTAGAACGAATTAAATAATACGTATATTTGTAAAAATTAAAAGTAAAGTAGGTTGTGTTTGTTCACTTTCTACTTTTTTTTCAATTAATCAAAAAATTAAACTATAATAAAATGGACATTTTTGAACGTTTAAAACAAAATCCTGGACCATTAGGTCAATTCGCTGATTACGGTGAAGGTTATTATGTTTTTCCTCAATTAAAAGGAGAAATCGGACCAGTAATGGAATTCCAAGGAAAAAAAGTAATTACTTGGTCAATCAATAACTACTTAGGCTTAGCTAATCACCCTGAAGTTCGTAAAGCTGATGCTGACGCTGCTGCAGAATATGGTATGGCTTACCCTATGGGAGCTCGTGCAATGTCTGGACAAACAGATTATCACGCACAATTAGAGCAAGAATTAGCTGATTTCGTTCAAAAAGAATCTGCTTATTTAATGAACTTTGGATACCAAGGAATGGTATCTACAATTGATGCTTTAGTTTCTAAAAATGATGTAATCGTTTATGATGCTGAATGTCATGCTTGTATTGTTGATGGTGTTCGTTTACATTTCGGAAAACGTTTTATTTTCCAACACAATAACATCGAAAGTTTCGAAAAAACAATTATTCGTGCACGTAAATTAGCTGACAAACAAGGCGGAGGTGTTTTAGTGATTACAGAAGGTGTTTTCGGAATGACAGGTAAACAAGGAATCTTGAAAGAAATTGCTGCTTTCAAAGATGAATATAAATTCCGTTTATTAGTAGACGATGCACACGGTTTTGGAACTTTAGGTAAAACTGGAGCTGGAGCTGGAGAAGAGCAAGGTTGTCAAGATGCAATTGACATCTATTTCTCTACTTTCGCAAAATCGATGGCTGGTTTCGGAGCTTTTATTGCTGGTAATAAAGATATTATTCGTATTTTAAAATACAACTTACGTTCTCAAATTTTTGCAAAATCATTGACAATGCCAATGGTAATCGGAGGTTTAAAACGTCTTGAGTTATTACGTAATCATCCAGAGCTTAAAGATAAGTTATGGCATAATGTTGAAAAAATTCAAAAAGGTTTACAAGAAAGAGGATTTGATATCGGAGGGTCTAACACTTGTGTTACACCAATCGTATTGAATGGTTCTCCTATCGAAGCAACTGTTTTAGCAAAAGAAATGCGCGAAGAGTACGGAATTTTTGTTTCTGTAGTTGTGTATCCAGTTATTCCAAAAGGAATGATTATCTTCCGTATTATCCCAACTGCTGCTCACGAAGATGAGCACATCGAATATACTTTAAATTCTTTCGCAGAAATTAAAGATAAATTAGCAGATGGTTACTACAAAAGAAAGGCTGAAGAATTGAATGTTGATTTCGTTCAATACTAAAAAAGAATTCATTCAGAAATTATATAACCCTAAACTTTTACAGTTTGGGGTTTTTTGTTTGTAAGTCTGTTCAAAAGTTAGTTTTAGAATCGCTTATAAGAATTTTTGATTTACTATATTTGTTACAATTTAATACACACAAACACACAACAATTTTAATTATGAAAATTCACAATTTTAGTGCAGGACCATGCATTTTACCACAAGTTGTTTTCGACAAAATGGCGCAAGCTTGTTTAGATTTCAATCATTCAGGAACATCTATCTTAGAAATTTCTCATCGTCGTAAAGATGCAGTTGAAGTAATCGATACAGCAAGAGCTTTGGTAAAAGAATTAATGAATGTTCCAGAATCGCATGATGTTTTATTTATGCAAGGAGGAGCTTCTTTGCAATTTCCTACAGTTGCTTATAATCTATTGAAAGAAGGAGGGAAAGCTGCTTATACGCAAACTGGGAAATGGGCTGAGAACGCTATTAAAGAAGCAAAACGTTTCGGTGAAATAGAAGTTATTGCATCTTCTAAAGATAAAAATTACAACTATATTCCAAAAGCATATTCTATTCCAACAGATGTGGATTATTTTCACTGTACATCAAACAACACGATTTTTGGAACACAAATAAAGGAGTTTCCAAATTCTCCGGTTCCTATGGTTTGTGATATGTCATCTGATATTTTGTCAAAACATGTAGATGTTTCAAAATTTGGTGTGATTTACGCTGGAGCTCAAAAAAATATGGGACCTGCAGGTTCTGCAGTTGCAATTGTTCAGAAAGATTTATTAGGTAAAACAGGACGTAATATTCCTGATTATTTAAATTACGAAACGCATATCAAAAAAGAATCATCGTTCAATACTTGGCCTGTAATTGCGATTTATGGAGTTATGTTAAACTTACAATGGTTAAAAGAACAAGGTGGAGTAGAGGCTATTGCAAAAGTAAATACTAAAAAAGCAGACGCCATGTACACAGAAATTGATCGTAATGGATTGTTTACAGGAACTGCTGCTACAGAAGATCGTTCGCAAATGAATGCAACTTTTGTTTTGAATAATGAAGATTTAAAAGCTGATTTTGATGCTTTATTAAAAGAAGCTGGAATTGTTTCACTTGCTGGTCACCGTGATGTAGGTGGATACCGTGCATCAATGTATAACGCTTTACCATTAGAATCAGTTCAAGTTTTGGTAGAAGTGATGAAACAATTTGAACAAAAATTTGGTTAATCATTAGACATTAGATGCTCGATATTAGTATTGAGAAATATTTTATCTAACATCTAAAATCTCACATCTTAATTCTATAATAATAAAATGAAAATATTAGCAAACGACGGAATTTCTAAAGCAGGACAAGAAGCTTTAGAAGCAAAAGGTTTCGAAGTCATAACAGCTCATGTAGCACAAGAACAATTAGAAAATTATATCAATCAAAATAACATCGAAGTACTTTTGGTACGCTCTGCAACAAAAGTTCGTCAACCATTAATCGATGCAACAAACCTTAAAATTATTGGTCGTGGAGGTGTTGGTATGGATAATATCGATGTTGAATATGCACGCAACAAAGGAATTCAAGTAATTAATACACCCGCATCTTCTTCGCAATCTGTAGCAGAGTTTGTAATTGCGCATTTATTTTCTATTGTTCGTAATTTACACAATGCAAACCGTAACATGCCTTTAGAGGGTGATTCTAATTTCAATGGATTGAAAAAAGCGTACGCAAAAGCAATCGAATTGAGAGGGAAAACAATGGGTGTAATTGGTTTTGGACGTATTGGAGTAGAAGTAATTCGTGAAGCAATCGGTTTAGGAATGAATATATTAGTGTATGATAAATTCCCTGCAACTCGCGATATCGAATTAGAGTTTTTTGATGGTCAAAAAGTGAATTTCTCCATTACTTCTGTCGATTTTGATGAAGTCATTACAAAAGCAGATTTTATCTCGTTGCATGTACCTGCTCAAGATGGATACATTTTAGGAGAAAAAGAATTTGCTAAAATGAAGGATGGTGTAATTGTGATTAATACTGCACGTGGTGGAGTTGTTGATGAGCGTGCGTTGGTTGATGCCATTGAAAATGGTAAAGTAGCTGGTGCTGCATTAGATGTTTTCGAGAAAGAACCAACACCTGAAATGGGATTATTGATGAACGAAGCATTATCGTTATCGCCACATATTGCAGGGTCTACAAATGAAGCTCAAGATCGAATTGGAACTGAATTAGCAGCGCAAATCGTAGAGATTTACGGAAAATAATTTTGTTTTTTTATTCTATTTAAAGTTAACATAAATGCCACAATTTAAACCATTCAAAGGAATTCGTCCAACCGAGGAAACTTCTCAAGAATTTGTTACCCTTGCGGTGAATCAATATTCGAAAGAAGAAGTGGATTTTTATATCAATACAAGAGAAAACTCTTTTTTGCATATTATTCTACCAACTTGGGACGATTCTATTCAAGATCCGAAAGAAAAATTCAGAAAAGTTCGTCAGAACTTAGAAGAATTTATCGAGAAAAAAATACTGATTCAAGATAAATCATCTTATTACATTTATCAAGTGATTCAGGCAAATGGTCGCGAGACAAAAGGTCTTTTAGGACTTGTAAATATAGATGATTACAGAAACAATAAAATCAAAAGACACGAAGAAACGTTAGAACGTCGCGTGGAATTATTTGCAGAATATCTGAAAGAATCTCATTTTCATGCAGAACCTGTTTTGTTGACCTACAAACCTGCTCAACGAGTAGATTTGTTGATCGATACAGAAATGAAACGCAAACCAATTCTGAAAATTGATGAACCAAATGGTTCGCAACATTTGTTGTGGAGAGTTGATAATCGATTGAATTTAAAACAAATGAAAGATTCGATCGAAAAGTTAGATGAATTATACATCGCTGATGGTCATCATCGTATGGAAAGTTCCGAGCGTTATACAAGATATGCAACAGAAACTTCTAAAGAAGAGGTTTATGGCGACGAAGCTTTTAATTATACATTAGCGCTTTTGGTTTCGAATGAAGAATTGATTATTAATGATTATAATCGTTTAATTAAAGATTTGAATGGATTATCTTCCGAAGAATTTATTCAACGTTTAGAAGAATATTATGAGATTATTCCAAAGAATGATGAATTAATTGTTCCGACCAAAAAACATCATTTGGTAATGTATTTAGATGGTCAATATTATAGTCTTTATGTCAAAAATAGTATATTGATGACAGAAGGTTTGAGTGAATTGGATACGTATATTTTTGAAGAAACTGTATTGAAACCAATTTTAAAAATTGAAGATACAAAGAAAGATAAACGTGTTCATTACGAATGTGGAACGCGTGACAAAGATGGAATAGAAGCTTTAAAAAATAAAGTAGATCATCACGATTATATCGCTGCATTTGCTTTTTACCCTGTCGATGTAAAAGATCTACAATTGATTTCGGATTTAGGGCTTAAAATGCCTCCAAAAAGTACGTACATCGAACCAAAACCGTTGAGTGGTTTTGCAGTATTTGATTTGAAAGAATAATATAAAATGAGTATTCAAGATAATTTAAAAACAATTGAAACGACAATTCCTAATCATGTAACACTTGTTGCAGTTTCTAAAACAAAACCTGTTGAAGATTTGCAAGAAGCTTATGAAGCTGGAATTAGAGATTTTGGTGAAAATAAAATTCAAGAAATGTGCGACAAGTACGAAGTTCTTCCTAAGGATATTCGTTGGCATATGATTGGACATGTACAAACCAATAAAGTGAAGTATATGGCGCCTTTTGTGCATTTGATTCACGGAGTTGATAGTCTAAAATTGTTGAAAGAAATTAATAAACAAGCAGAGAAAAACAATCGTATTATCGATGTTTTATTGCAACAATTTATTGCAGATGAAGAGACTAAATTTGGATTAGATGTGGAGGAAACTCGACAAATTATGCAAGAAGAAATTCAGCATTTGCCTCATGTTAGAGTAGTAGGTTTGATGGGAATGGCAACATTTACTGAAGATGAAAATCAGATCAGAAATGAATTCAATACCTTAAAATCTAACTTTGATTTCTTGAAAAATAATTTTGAAAATATAACCATTTTATCCATGGGAATGTCAGGTGATTACCAAATTGCAATAGAGGAAGGTAGTACAATGGTTCGCATTGGAAGTTCGATTTTTGGACATCGAAATTATTCCATATAATGACTAATTTTTTTTAAAATAACAAAACCCTAAAATGATAAGTTTTAGGGTTTTTGTATTTTTAGTTTTGATGAAAAAGTTTTTATATGTTAACCATTTCCTCCGCCTCCGCTTTGCTCTTGGTTAGATTTTGATCGTTCTATTTTGAATTGTTTTCCAAAGTTATAACTTATTCCAATTCGGTACGATCTGTAAGATTGGCTTACACCAGTATTTATAACATTATTAGAAATGCTTGTGTATGAACCATTTTTGTTTTCGAAAAGGTTAGAAATATTGGCAGAGATTTGCAATTTCTTTTGAAAAACCATTGCTCTTAACCCTATATTATGTCGCATGAAATCTCCAAATTTATCCAAGCCATCTGTACTTTTTGTGTAATACGAATACGAGTAATTTGCAAAAAGGGTTTTCTTTTTATTGAGATCTAAATTATTTGTAATTCTAAATTCACCATTCATACCATCTAATGTATAGTTCATTTCAGGAATTTTACTTGTGGTTTTGCGATAAAAAATATCTGCCGAAGCATTTATTTTCCACCATTTGTATGGTTTTACATTGATGTTTTCACTAAATCCAATACTATATGTTTTTCCGATGTTAAATGGTTTAGAAAGCGAAATTTTCGTTTCAGGATCATAGATAACGACTTGTTCAAAAAGATCAGTTGCATTTCTGTAATAGATACTCGATACAAATAAATCTTTATAGGCATGTTCTAATTCGAAATTATTAGAATTAGAAGGTGTTAGATTTGGATTTCCTTCATAGTAACTGTATTCGTTTTGTTTGGTTGTTCTCGGATTTAAATACCAAATAAATGGTCGATCTACACGGCGCGAATAGTTTAGGGTAAACGAATGATTTTCCGAAGATTGATACATCAAATAGGCAGTAGGGTATAAACCGTCATACTCTTTTTTGTAATTATATTGCGGATCATCCATTATACTTTTTGATTGTGCATGTTCGTAACGTAAACCAACTTTAGCTGTCCATTTTTCATTTAATTCTCGTTCGACTGAATAATAAAGTGCATACACATTTTCGTTATATTGATAGTTATTCGAGAAATTAACATCTTCTTGGAAATCTTCAGTTGGATTTGATTTTGAGTAACGGTGATTGTCTGCTTTATCTTTAGCCCAACGCAAACGTGTTCCATAATTCATTTTCCACGAATTAACAGGATGCTCCATATCAAGACTTACATTAAATCGATCCGATGAACTTTCTGATAAACTATAGTTGTTGTCGTATTTATTATCAATTGGATTCCAATCTGAATCAAATTCGTTGCTTATATTTTTGCTGTTGTTATCGTTTATATTGTTCGAATAATCGAAGTCAAATGTTAACTTTTTTCCTTCTTGTTTAAATTTTTTGATGATATGATAATTCAATCCAAGATACCCCCAATCCCAAGTCGTACCATCTCTGTTGGTTGTCATATATCGGTTTAAGGTATTATTTGTTAAATCAAAAATAGAAGTGATGGAATTCCCTTTGTTCATCCCATCTCCATCAGAATAGTCAAAGTTAAATCCTGTAATGAATAAATCGTTTAGTTGGTAGTCAATACCAATTCTTCCACCATAATACTGGTTCTTATTTTTATTTTTTCCGTTTGTCAACCATTTCTGATCAGGATAAATAGTCGAATTTTCACTTTCATTGTACCAATTTCCAACACCACTATAAATACTCGAGGTTAAGGTCCATTTTCCTTTTCGGTAATTGATATTCCCATTTAAGTTAAAACCTGGATATTTTTGCTGACTATAAGAACTTGAAATAGAGCCATTGAAACTTTCTTGTTTTGCATTTTTCAATACGATATTAATGATTCCACTATTTCCAGTTGCATCGTATTTTGAAGGTGGATTGGTGATAACTTCTATTTTATCGATATCTTCTGTTCGGATAGTTTTTAGATAATTGGCTAATTGTTCACTACTCATTTGCATCAAACGATCATTAATCATCACACTTACAGAACCTTTTCCAATGATAGAAATCGCATCTGTAGCTTCTTCAACTTTTATACGTGGTGCAAGTTTTAACGCATCTAAGGCATTTCCTCCTTTTGCGCCTTCGGCTAATTCTGGATTAAAAATGATTCGATCAACTTTCTTTTCAATTAATTTTTTTTGGCCAGTTACGACAGCCTCTGCTAACGATACATTCTCTGTTTTAGGAACTAAAATAATTCCTAAATCCGTATGATTCGTAATCGTGAGAGAGGATGAATGAAGTAAAATTCCAGCTTCTTCAATTCTATACGTATAAGTTCCTTCTTCTAAAATAACCGTAAAGTGCCCATTTTCGTCAGTAGAAATTTCATCTATAATTTTTTCGCCTTGAAAAATGATTACATCTGCTAACGCTATTGGAGCTTGATTGGTATATTGAAAAGTTCCTTTTATTTCTTGTTGAGCAAAAGTATGAACAGATGCAATACAAATAATTGGAAGAAAATATTTTTTCATTTATAGGGTTGTTTACAAATAAGACGCATCAATCATCAAAAAGTTACAAAACTATAAGTGAAAATATCTTAAATAATAATGAATTAAAGAATCAAAAACTCCCAATAAGGGGATTATTGGGAGTGAATAAACTTATTTAAGTTCTTTTTCTAATTGAATAGATTTTGGAAATAGAATGTTGTTTTCGATGTGAATATGAGTATGCAAATCATTCTCGAATTCTTCTAACATTGCATAGGTCACGCGATAAGTGTTACACGCATCTGCTGGTGGAGTGTAATGATTGGTAAGTTCTGCAATCTTTGCAAAACGATCACCTTCTGCGGTATGTTCATGTTCCATCATGTGAACTGGATTTTCAACTGTACCAAAATGAGGAACTTCTAATTCTATTCCTCTTTTCTTTGCATGAGTCATTTTTTTGATAAATGGAAAAAGAATTAATTCTTCTTTTTTTAAATGAGCACTCAAATCTTGAGCTGTTTGATTAAATAAAGCGTTTATTTCATAAAGTTCTGGATGTCTTTCACCATGAACTTTGCATAATTTGTCTAAGAAAGCGAGTAAAACAGGTATTTTTTCTTCCACATAAGCATGATGTATTTTTTCAACATATTCACTTAGCAAATCCAATGGCCACGATTTAAAATCAATTGAAGCTTCGGTTTGAGAAGGTAAATTTTCCAAATCATTATACACTTTGTTTACATCTGTAGTTTTATTTTCACAGGCTTCTTCGATGGTTCTTCCACCACGGCAACAAAAATCAATGCCATGTTTTTTGAAAATCGCCGCAGTTCTAAAATCTTCTGAGACCATTTCTCCGATTAAATCTGTTTTTATGTCCATAATAGAATACTTTTTTATCTTTTATTAAATTAAATTTTTTTTGAGCCTTTTAGCATTATTATTTTTTCTTTGCAATCATGACAAAAGCACACAAGTGTTCTTCGTATTTTTTGAAAACTTTCTTCATTTTTATTACTCTTTCTCTCACTTCTGTTTGAGTTGCAATATTTTTTATGATAGTTAAAAATCCTGAAAATCCTTCATCATCAATTAATCTTGAAGGTTCAAGCAGGCGCATTTCAGCTGTTTTAATTTCAATAATTTCGAAACCTTCTTCTTTTACAAGAATTTTCCATTCTTCAACTGTTAATGGTCTTGCATTTACATTCATCGTAATTGCAAGCTCTTTTTGAATGTTCTTTTTGATTTCATCTGAAATATTATTCGGTTTTAATGCTAATTCATGAATTGCATAGTATCCATCTTTTTTTAGAACACGATGAGCTTCTTTTATGATTTCACTTTTACGATGATTGGCATGCATCGTTAGCATAGCTTCTCCAAAAACTTTAGTTTGAGAACAGTCATCAAGTCTTGTGTCAGCAGCATTTCCTAATTGAAAAACAGCTTTTTGATTATCAAATTTTTGATTTAAATTCTCGATAATTTTTTCGTCTAAATCAATTCCAATGTATGATGTTGGCTGTTTGTCAAGTACAATAGAAGTGGTATAACCAAGCCCAGGAGCAAATTCTACAATCGCATCATTTGTATTGATATCTAACAATTCAACCATTTCATTTGTCAACTTTTTTCCTCCAGGTCTTAGTACTTTTTTTCCTATTTTAGCAAGGAGCCAATGTCCAGACATTTTATCAATTGTATCATTTTTCATTTGAGTAAGTTTTTTATTTTCAATTCAAATAAAAAGACCTTTTTATCTTTTATTAAGGTAAATTTTATTCTAAATTTAATTTTAGAAATACTTCTTGCGAATCTAATTTCTCAACCAATTGGTTGATAGTAGTTGTTTCTAATAAATGCTTTAAAGTATTTCGTATTTCTTTGAATTGCTGATGCAAAGGACAAGGATTTTTTTCTGAACATCGTTTTAGTCCAAGTGCACAACCACTAAAAATTTTATCTCCATCAAAATGTCTAACAATTACAGCCAACGAATTTTTCATATCTTTTTCATCGAGATGAAAACCACCATTTGGTCCTTTTGTAGACTGTAAAAGATTTTTTCGAACCATTTCTTGCAAAATTTTTGCAATAAAATATTCAGGAGAATCAATTCCTTTCGCTACATCTTTTATTCCAACTCGATTTCCGTCTTTGGTTTGCTGTGCGATATAAATTACTGCTCTAATGGCGTATTCACAAGTTTTTGATAACATTTACAATTCTTTTACACTACAAATATACATCATTTCTTTAATAAAAGAGTAAAAAGTGTTTTATTAATTCTAATTATTTCCAAAATTCGTCTTCAAAATTATCAAATGGTTTTGTATGCGAGTTTTCTAATTTTTCACCTATTTGTTTCAAATCACTTTCATCAAGATTTTCTTGTAAGTAAGGAAACCATTCACGTTCCTCGAACCGAATATGATTTTTTAATAAATGAGCAAATTTTTCTACTATTGATTTCTCTGGATGTTGAGCAATCTTTTGTGCTAAAACCTTTAATTCTTGATGTTCGGTTTTAATTTGTTGGTTGTATGTATCGTTTGAATAGGGAAAAATAATCGTTTCTTCATGTTTAAAGTGCTCAGAAAGATGATTCTTCCAAAAATATTCAACATAAGATGCAATTCGTTCTAATGCAATATTTTTAAAGAAACCTTGTTCAATTTTCCAACTACAAAGCAATCCAAAATGATGATCCTTTGATAAAACGACAATGTGTTCACTTCTTTTTATAATTAACTGTTTTTGTGAATTAAAGTTATGACAATTTTTCAATAAAATACTTTTTAGTATTCTATTTTAAAATTTAGACGTATTTCAGATCTTTTTTAGGTTGACATAAATGGAAAAGTATTCAATAAAAAAATCATTCTAATTTCCTGCTATTGGACTACGGAAAACTCCGACAGCTAATTCAGTCCATATTAATAAACCAATGAGTAAAACCATTATGCAGAAAAAGATTTTATTTTGTAAACGGTTAGTTAGTTGTAGAATGTAGTTTATCGTTAATCCAATAACCGACAGTAAAATAAATGCAATAATAAAATCAAAATAAACTCCAGTTGACTTCATTTGTAAATTGCATAGCAATTAGTGGAATTGTTATTATTAGACTAATTATTCCAACAAATTAAAGATTGTTTATGATGCATTTTTGTATTCATAACTAACTATTTATTGAAATCACTTTGAAAAATAAAGTAAAAAAATAAAAATGAGATTCAAAAAAAAATAGTTTAATTGATAAATTGTGAACGATTGAGTTTGGATTTATTGAAAAATTAATTTAAATCAATATTTTTCTAAAAAGCATTGTTTAAATTTGAGGTATGAAAGCAAGTTTTGAACCTTATATATTGAAATTCAAAAATCCGAGCGGGACTTCACGAGGGATTTTGACAGAGAAATTAACGTATCTTTTTACGATAGAAGAAGATGGGAAAGAATATGTTGGTGAATGTGGATTGTTTAAAGGATTGAGTTTTGATGATCGACCAGGTTATGAAGAAAAATTGCAATGGGTTTGCGATCATATCGATTTAGGAATTGAGGAATTATGGAATCAATTACGAGATTGGCCTTCAATACAATTTGGAATAGAACAGGCTTTTCAAAGTCTTTCTACTAATCGATACAATGATGCTTATACAGATAAATTGAATCCAAATTTGTACGAGTCAGCATTTTCTTCAGGAGATCAAGGTATTCAGACAAATGGTTTGATTTGGATGGGGTCAATTGATTTTATGCGTGAACAAATCAAAGAAAAATTAGCGATTGGTTATAAATGTATTAAACTGAAAATTGGTGTTGATTGGAAAAATGAGCATGAAATTTTACAACAATTGCGTTCAGAATTTTCTGCAGAACAATTAGAATTACGTGTTGATGCAAATGGAGGATTTACGTTTGACGAAGCTAAGGTTGTGTTACAACAATTAGCTGACTTAAAAATTCATTCGATCGAGCAACCCATAAAAGCAGGGAATATTGAACAAATGACCGAATTATGTGCTACCACACCAACGCCAATTGCATTGGACGAAGAGTTAATAGGAATTGTTCAACAAGAGGATAAATTTAAATTGTTAGAAAAAATTAAACCCCAATATATTATTCTAAAACCAAGTTTAGTAGGAGGAATAAGAGGGGCTTTGGAATGGATAAATGCGGCCGATACCTACGAAATTCCATTTTGGATTACTTCTGCTTTGGAAAGTAATATCGGACTAAATGCTATTGCACAATGGACAGCAATTTTATATCCAGAGATGCCTCAAGGATTGGGAACAGGCGGTTTGTTTACCAATAACTTTCCAAGTCGATTAGAATTAAAAGGAGAATATTTATTTAGAAACAAATTATGATCAATAAATTATTAGTAGCAATAATCTCAGTTGTTGTGTTGATGAGTTGTCAAACAGCAAATAAAATGACTGATACAAACGCAATTCAAAAATATCAAACTGAATTAGCGTCATTTTATACAAATCCTAAAACAACTCCTTTGGTAGATGAGGAGAAAACAAATTTTAAAGGAATTACGTTTTTTCCGATTAATGAAAAGTACCGTGTAAAAGCGAATTTTACTCCAATTAAGGATGGAAAAGTTATTCCATTTCCAACTTCGGCGAAGAAAATCAAAAATTACAAAGAATACGGAACAATTACGTTTACGATTGACGATATGGAGCAAACGTTAACGATTTATCAATCTTATCCGATTATGGAGAAATACGAAGAAAGTTTGTTTTTGCCTTTTATGGACGAAACAAATGGCGTTACTTCTTACGGAGGAGGAAGATATTTAGATTTAAATACAAAAGATTTTGGCGGTAATTCAAACGAAGTAACAATTGATTTCAATCAAGCGTATAATCCATATTGCGCTTATAGTAAGCATTACAATTGTCCAATTCCACCGGCAAATAATGTGTTAGATGTGGAGATTAATGCAGGTGTAAGTTATCATAAATAAGATGTTGTATTTAGATTTTTCTACCCCTAATTTTAATGTCAATTCTATTCAACCAACCAATGAATTTGAGGAAACAGTCAAAGCATTTTTGGTTGAATGGTTTTCGGATTCTACAGTCATGGTTGCGCATACTTCTGGCTCAACAGGAACGCCAAAAGAAATTGTTTTAACCAAAGAAAACATGCGTAAAAGTGCGAATATGACAGGGAAATACTTGAATTTGAAAAAAGGGGATTCAGCCTTGTTGGTGATGCCTGTAACTTATATTGCGGGTAAATTAATGTTGGTTCGTGCAGTAGAAATTGGGTTAAAGTTGATTTGTATGCAACCTACTTCGAATATTTTGATGGAAGATATTTCAAAAGGAATTCAAAAAGAGTTGGATTCGATTGATTTTGTAGCATTAACGCCTATGCAAGTCGAAAAATCGTTGTCGTTTGTTTCAAAATGTAAGAAATTAATCATTGGGGGAGCAGCTCTTTCAGAGAAAGTTAAATTAGATTTGGCGGCTTTTGATAACGAAGTCTACGAAACCTATGCAATGACAGAAACGATTACACATATTGCTTTTAAACAAGTTCAGAACAAAAAATATCAAAATGTTTCTAATTTATTTGAAGCCTTTGATGAGGTGAAAATTTCACAAGATAATCGAGGTTGTTTGGTGATTGATACACCGTATGATGGTTTGCGAGTGGTGACAAATGATATTGTTGAAATCATCAATAAACGTCAATTTAATTGGATTGGGCGTGCAGATAATGTGATTAATTCGGGCGGAATAAAATTATTTCCTGAACAAATAGAAGATAAACTGAAACCTTTTATTCATTCAGCCTTTTATGTGACATCAAAAACGGATGAATTATTAGGACAAAAATTAATTTTAATAGTGGAAGGCGAGGAGAGAAGTTTAGATTTTTCTTTGGTCGATTTGACGAAATACCAAGTTCCAAAAGAAATTATATTTATAGAAACTTTTCCGAGAACGGAAAGCGGGAAGATAAAACGACAACAGTTTTAGAAATAGCTGATTTTATTTTTTCATGCATTTTATCTAAAAATAGCTTAATTTTAGCACTACTAAAAAACTTATACCGTGGACTACAATAAACTTTTTAACGATATTTTTTTCTTGATTCTTGATGACGAGATGGATGAAAATCAATATCCAATTTGGAAAAGTTTTTCGTTTATTCACAATCCTATACAGCAATTGATTAAGGCACAAGATTTATTGAATCAGCTGTTGCACGAATTTCCAAAAGACAAAAAAGCACTTTTTTTAAAGGGCGTTGTTCAACGAAACTTGAACTTCAACGAAGAATCAATTTTATACCTTTTAGAAGCAAAGAAAGAAGATTATTACTTGTATGCTGCTAATTTTTATATTGCTGAATATTACATTCATAAATTAAAATTTGAAGAAGCGCAAAAGTATTTAAAAGAGATCGAAATTGTATATCCCTCGAACAAACGTTTTCTATTTTTATCGATTTTGGTAAGTTTAGAATTGTTTGATTTTGAATCAGCTAAACGATATTTAAATATTCTTTATCAATTAGTTGAAGACAAAAAAGTTTTAGAATTATTGAGTGAAAATCTTCAAATTACAGAAGAAATTGTTCTAAAAACGACGAATCGTTTGGTGTTAAAAAATTTCAAATTAAGAAGTTTTAATTATAATCTTCAACTCAAAACAAATTTGATTTCTTTTTACAAAAACTTCGCTGATATTGGTGTTAACTTTAATGGAATCAATTGTTTTATAATGGCATTGACCTTGAAACAAATTACGCTTTATCCAACGTTTCAATATTTCGAAATGTATACTGTACAAACGGTTTTAGATTATATTGATGTCGATAAAAAAGGTGTACAAATGCGTTTGGATGATATCAATTTTGATCAAGATTTTGTCAAAAATTATCATGAATATTTAGAAGTTGAAATTTTACTGAAAGAAGATTAAAAAATCTCTATTTTTGCCAAAATATATATGATGGAGTTTGTTCAAAATAAAGAAGAAATTTTTGACAATGTTGAATTGTTTTTAGAAAGTTTGGAAATGGGAACTGAACAGGAAAAAGCCAAAGCAATTCAATTGATCAAAAAATCAAAAACATTTTTAGTAATCGATGCGGAAGAGGTAATGTTTTTTGCACCAAGTACTTTTATTGGTTTTAAAGACAATTCGATTTTAAATTTTTCTGGAAAATTGTTGGAACATGAAACAAATCCAGTATTAACCAAAATAATTGGTTCAACTCCAAAAATTGACAAAACCTTAGACGAATTATTTTTAGATTTCTGCGATGAAGTAGCAATCAATCGTAATGATGTAGGGCTTTCTCGAGATTATTGGATTGTAAAAGAGATATAACATAAAAAAGGCTTTTCAACAATTTTGAAAAGCCTTTTTTGTATAACAAAAACTAACCAATTAAATTCACTTCAAGTTTAGAGATTGGATTTATTCCAGCCAAAACTCCATCAATTTCGCATTTTAACAAACCACTTCCACCACCGTAATGATGTATTTGTTTTATGGTAGGAAAATAGGTGTTTATCCATTCTTCTACACCTTCTAACTCCGAAGCACCAATTGCACTACTATATAAAACAATTTGGACCTTGTTTACAGCGACAAACCATTTCAATTCCTCTTGCGTGCAGGTGCAAAATGCTTTCCATTTGTCATTGTTGTTAATTACACGTTCTAATGTATCAACAATCTCCTTATTTTTTCCAAAAACAGCTATTTGCACTTGCATACCCGATTTGTTTACCTTGCAAAGAAAGGATATAATAAAAAGTTACACATTGATTTAGGTCAAGAAATGAATTCGATCAAAAAAACCGTTTCTTTTTGAAACGGTTGCTTAGTTATTTTGATTTTCTAATTGTGCTAATCGTTCTGCAGCTAAATAAAATTCTGGGTTCAACTGTAAGGCTTTTTTGTATTGTTCAACAGCTTCATCTTGCTTTTCTAATTTCTCTAAAATTGCACCTTTGTTGTAAAACGATAAGAAATGATTTGGATTTAATTCGATTGATTGATTAAAATCGTTCAATGCATTGTCTAAATCATTTAATACAAAATAAGTGTTTCCTCTGTTGTAAAACGATAAGAAATGTGGTTTCATTTCAATCACTTTTGAATAATCTTCAATGGCTTGATCAAATTGTTTTAATTGATCAAAACAAAATGCACGATTATGGTAACAAGATTCGTATTCTGGATTAATTTCTAAGGCTTTATTAAAACAAGCAATTGCATCGTCATATTTGTTTAAATTCATCAATACATAACCCTTTTGATGATAAGCGACAAAACTATTTGGATCAATTTCGATGACTTTATCAAAGTTTTCAGCTGCTTTTGTAGGATTATATTGATTAAAATTTGCCATACCTCTATAAAAATAGAAGTTAGGATTTTTATCATCTAATTCAATTGCTTTATCAAAATCTTTGATTGCATCTGTATTTTGTTTCATATAATACTGGCTCAATCCACGTCCGAAATATGAATTTGCCACTTCTATTTGGCGTTTAATCGATAATGTAAAATAATCAATCGCCTTTCTATACTGACCTTTGCGGAGATATTGACTCCCATCTTCATAAAAACTCATAGTTCAATATTACAACAATCTCTTTAAATTTTAAATAAAAATTTTCAGAAAAGTTTATCTTTACACAAAACAACACACATGAAAATAGAACATATAGGGATTGCCGTAAAAGATTTGGGATTATCGAATGATTTATTCGAGAAATTATTAGGAAAAGCACCTTATAAAGAAGAAGCAGTGGAGTCGGAAGGCGTACGTACATCTTTCTTCGAAGTAGAAGAATCGAAGATTGAATTGGTAGGTTCTGAAAAAAAAGACAGTGCAATTGAAAAATATTTAGAAAAAAATAGAGAAGGTATTCATCACATTGCTTTTGGAGTAGATAATATCGAAGTTGAAATCGAGCGTCTTAAAAATCAGGGATTTACTTTTATTAATGATCAACCGAAGTTAGGTGCAGATAATAAACGAATTGTATTTTTGCACCCTAAAACAACCAATGGTGTACTGGTAGAGCTTTGCGAAGATGTAAAATAATTTTGTTATTTAAAAAATATGCTTTAATATTGCACTCGAATTAAGCAGTAGACTATTTGCGAAAGTAGTTGTTATAATGGCTTAAATTCAGGTCCTATAACTCAGCTGGTTAGAGTAGCTGACTCATAATCAGCAAGTCCTTGGTTCGAGCCCAAGTGGGACCACTGAAAATCCCGATAAACATACTGTTTATCGGGATTATTTTTTTATTGGGGGTTAATTAGGGGGTAATATTGTTTCAAGAAGTTAACAAGTTTCTAAATATTTAATTTCGACTTCTGTCTCATTTATCAATTCATTTACAACTTTTAGTCTCACTTTTAATTTATTACGTAATATATAAGTAATAATTCCAAAAACTAAACAAATTAAGCTTTGATTTACATTTTCTGAACTAGATATAAAAAGATATAAATAAATACAAAAAAATAAAGTTATAGCCAATAACATATATTTTATCCTTTGTTTTAAGTCAACTGACATTTCTTCTAATTGTTTTTTAAACTCGTATTTTTCTTTTAATTCTTTTTTCATATGTTTCTAATTCATTAATGAATTGAATTATTAGTTTTATTATGCTTTGCAAATAGACGTATTTGTATGACTGATTGTCCTACTTGATTTAGTATTTTGTTTTTGATAACCTTATTAATACAATTTAAAATATATTATGTACCTAATAAATTCTTAATTTCATGAATCTTTTCTATTGCATCTTCGAGTTCTTGCTCATATAATGGATTAGTTGAGGAATGAGAGGCTGGATTCAATATTCTATCTAAAATTGACTTCAAATCATCAAATATCAAATCTTTATTTTTCTGTACTTTATATTGATTTATTAAATATGTTTTTAATTCTCTTTCTATTGTTGATAATAAACGTTTATTATCTTCGCTTAATGTTGTATCAGCATTGTAATCTTCTAAAATCTTTTCTAGAATAGATAGTTCTATTTCTTTTTTAACAAATAAATTCTCAAATGCCAATCTTTCATTTTGTGTATATTTAATATATGCACTTTTTAATCTATCATTTAAAGGACTAAAATCTTTAGTAAAATCTGGATCAGTGTAGTTTTTTAAGATTGATTCTAGTTCTTTTCTAAGTTCATTACCACACGAATCAAATTCTCCATCTGATAAAAACTTCTGAGCTTTTTCTATATGTGACCTATCAACTCTTAATTTAGGAGATTGAGTACTATTTTCCTTTTTACTTAAATTAAAATATTCCCAATAATTATCATTAGTATGGTTACGAATTGTATTATAAAATGCTTTATTGTGTGTTAATATAATTTTTTGGAATTTATCAAAAAATCTTAAGCTCGGTTTATTATTTTTATTTAAAATTAACTTAGTTAATTCTATTCTATTTGCCATATCCAAGCTAATCAACATATCATCAAGAACTAAAATTTTACAATCTGAGTCTTGAATACGAGTTCTTAATGCACCAATTCGAATTGCAATAGCTATTCTTGTTAATTGAGCTTCATTTAATAGTGATTGAACTCTTTGAATAAAAATCCAATCATTGGTTTGATTATTAAAATGTTCTACGACTAATTTAATCCGTAATTTACTCTGTCTTTCTGCGATTTTATCTTCCTCCCAGTTCCTTTCTTTTATTAAATCAAAATGAAACTTTTTATCAAAATCTAATCTAACCCTAATTACATCTTTATTATCAAAAAAATGCTCTTTAATAATTGAATTTGCATATTGTTGAATCTCTGATATTAGTTCTTCAATATCTAAATTAAGTTGTTGAACTTCTGATTCATATCTATTTTTTTTACCACTATCATTTTGAACTGGATACCCCTTATTAGTTCTAGGTACATCTTCTGTTATCCTTTGAATTCTATCAAATAAATTTTCTCCAGATGCTCTATGAGTTAAATAAGGAAAAATATCTCGTTCAAAAACGTGCCATAGATTTACGTCATATTTATGTGAATCACGATAAAAATTACTAAGTAATTTATAATTTATAAAGTCACTTGTTGCATTAATAATCTTTATTTCACTGTCATTTATAGTACCAAAATCTGTTTCTGATATTCGTTTGGTTAACTTTGTAGTTCCATTAGCTATTGTCAAATCTATATAAGAATGGGTTGCTTCAGGTTCAAATATATTTCTTAAAGATTGATAAGTACTATCATCTGAATTATCAAAGAATTTGAAATACTTCTCTATTTTATCTTGAGTTTTTATACTGCTTTGTAAAAATGTATATAAAGCCCAAAATATGGAAGATTTTCCAGCACCATTATTACCATAAATCAATACATTTTTATTTTTAAAATCTATAGTCTGTTCCTCTCTAAAAGCTTTAAAATTTTTGAAAGTAATTTTTTCAATTGTTTTAGTCGGCATAATTAGTTTTCTAATATTAGTTTAAGAATATCTGGACTTTGAATAGGATATTTTAAAATGCTATTCTTTACAAAATGGTCTGGATAAGAAAGTTTTTCGTAAATATTCCATATAATTTCACACTTAATATTTACTTCTAAATTTTTAAAATCATATATATTTAGATAGTTATTACATTCTTTTTTAATAGTATCAGTAATGTAAAGATTATGCAACTTCATATAATCTGTAAAATATAAGTCAAAAACACAACCATCCATTATATCTTCAAAATATTTTGCAATGATTTCATTTTTAACCATTTCATTAACTCTAGTATTATTAGAATATAAGAATGTAAGCATATCTAAGAAACAACTAAACATTTGATCAGTTGAATTAATAATAGGTATTTCTACAAGAGGTTCTTTATCTAATTGGTAATTATCTCCTTGCATTTTCCCTTTATATCTTAGCCAAAATTTAATCAATTTTGAATTTAACAGAACCGTTAAATATTTTATATTGAATCTGTCAGATTTTATAACATAAAATGTTGCCGATAAATATGATTCAAAATCTAAATAAGTAAAAATTGGTTCATTAGGACATTTTCGCTGAACTGCAATTTTTTCACCTAAAAAGAAATCTTCTTTTCTTGCTCTGTGTAAACCATAAGGTCTGTTATCAGATGAGATAATATTTTGAAATTTATCTAAATGATATTTCAAATTAGGATAAATATCCATGGAATTAGGATTCTTAAAACTTGAATCTGTATAAATAATAAATTGTTCATCTACTTTTTTACCATAATATTTCTTAAAGTGTTCAGTACCTGAATAATATCTTTTAATTAATTTATATTCCTCTGAGCTTAAATTTAAATTTTCCAATTCTTGTTTACTTATTCCAAAAATACCATCGCCTATTTTAAATTCACTAGAGAGTTTATCGAGCATTTTTTTTGCTACGAAATCATAATGTGGATGTATACCATTTGCAACTTCTGAATCTTTTAATTTTTGATAATCGTTATCCAAAATTTTATTTAAGATATTTTGGATGTCTGGGTGATTAAAAACAATATTACCGTCTATAAACTCCTTATAATTAAAATCTAAAATAAATTTTTCTGCATAAGAAAACGGTTTATTAAAATCTAAAAAATTAACTAAATCACTTTCTTTTATATTACTATCTTTTAAAACAGAATATTTTACTTGGTATTGATCACTTGGCGTTTTCTTTTTCAACACATAGACCATCGTTTGAATACCCGCAGTTTTAAAAACTTTATAGTTCCAAAAATCCGTAAATAACTTAAATTCTGTTTCTTTCAATACTTTATTACGAACAATTGAAGCACCTGCACTCGTTATCCAATTGTTTTGAGCAATAAAAGACTGTACACCATTTGTTTTTAATAAATCTATTGCAATACAGGTAAATGCATACCAAATATCCATTTTTCCTTGATAATATTTAGATTTCCTAAACCCATCAAATGCTGTTTTATTTGTGTATTCTTTTATGTATGGTGGATTTCCTATTACAATATCAAAACCTTTGAAATTAGCTTCATCGTCTAATAAATGAGGGAATTCAAAACGCCATTCAATGGCATCTTTATGAACTTCATCATTTTCGAAGTCTTTCATTAACTTTTCAACTTCTTTAAGCGTTTTTTTAGCCGCTGAAATTTCTTTTTTAGATCCTTTTATATTTCCAAAAATATCTGTTTGTTCTAAGTTGAATAATTTACCTCTAGCCTCTGATAATTTTTCGTTTTTATTTTTATTTAATGATGATCTAAAACTTTCTTTAATTGCTTGAACTAATTTTTTAAATGCAATTTTTTTATCATGGTTTGATTCTGTAGCAAATTCATCTATAATTTTTTTATAGAATTCTAAATCTAATTTGTTGTTATCAATTAAGCTTAATATATCGGAATCTTTAATTTCTTTTTTCTTTAATTTTTTATTAAAGTCTTTAAATATAGTACTCATATTATCATCTAGTCCAAATTTTGAACTTAATGAATTACCTACTACAATTTTAAAATCTAAATTTGGTAGTGGTTTAGGTAAACCTTCGTCAATCACTAATGATAACCAAAAACGTAAACGTGCGATTTCGACTGCACCACTGTCTATATCAACCCCATAAATGGAGTTTTGAATAATATTTTGTTTAATATATGCAGGATTCCACTCTTTATCTTTTAATCTGTAGTTGATTAACGCTTTAAGTTGAAAATTTCCTGTAACATTCCTACAGGAAAAGCACCAGAACCAATTGCTGGATCACAAATTTTAATAGAATCTAAAAAACCTTCAATATTTTTTAATTCACCATCTGAAATATTATCAGCAAATTGATTTTTAATCAATAATTCTAAATCATTACTATTGATATTCGTATTTGATTTTAGATACTCAATCAAACTCTCTTGCGTCATATATTGTACAATCTCCTTTGGTGTATAGAATGTACCTGTATCTTTATTGTAATCGATTAAATTTTCAAAAATATGTCCTAACATTTCAGGATCTACCGCAATGGTATGTTCCTCTGGACTATTTTCGTATACTGTGAAATTGTAGCTGTTAAAAAAATCGAATATACGGTTGAAATCAGATTTTCTAAATTTAATATTTCTATGCCCTGAAGGTTCTTGATCTTCTTCAAACAAACCACCATTTAAAAAAGGAATACAAACAGTTTTTCCATTTATTAATGTAAACTCTTGGTTATTACCACGATTTGTATTTAATGCTTCGAAGAAAATTGGACATAAGTATTTTGTGTAAAAATCCTTTTGATTTTCAGCATCATTCTTAAATAAATCAGATAAAAATGATGTACTGCCATCTTTAAATTCTGTATTTGTAGCCCCTAACCAATTTTTCTTTTGTAAGAAATATAAGAATACTATACGCCCCATTAATCGACCAATAAAACCTCTAACTTCTTTTGGAGGTTTATCATCTGTAGTGTTTGTAATTTTAAATATTTTTCGATACTCTTCTTCGTTATAAATGTATGTTGCTAATTCATTATAAATTAATTTGTATTCGTCGAAGAATTTTTTCGAAACAGGTTCTACATTGAAAGCATCAAAGAAATCGTCTAAAGTAAAACGTGATTGCTCTAAATTGTATAAACGTTCAATTGCTGTACGATGCGCTTCGTTGTTTCCAAAAATGTAAGTGAATTTCTTTGGATTAGTTTCTTTACCAATTGCTTCAGCGAAGAAATCATTGGCTGCATTTTTACTAATAAACGAGAAACGCCATTCGCTTTTTGAAGAACTATCAGCAGTGAAAATTAAAAGATCGTCTTCGGTTTCGACATTTGCATAAGAAAAGGTTACTAACGCACCTTTTATCGCATCTTTGATGATGTATTTTTTAATAAATTCATTAACAGCTACACGATTGTGTTCAATTTTAATGTCTTTATTTAAGATAATTTCAAATATTGGTAACGTGGTATTATCTGTTGTTTTAACAGAACCAATTTGGTTAAATTGATGAACAATTTTATTTGCTTCTTTTGTATTAATATCTATTTCAATTGGAGTAAGATTGATTGTAACTAAATCTCTTTTTCCACTTAAAAATTGTAATGTAGAAATCCAAGATTTTCTACTATACGGACTTTGCAATATACTTTTAAGTTCAGCTGTTTTCATTATGCAAATGTTTCTGTTATAACAATTTTTGGTTCTTCAAAAATTTTAGGTTGATTTTCTTCTTCTTTTCTTAAAGCATCTAAACGCGCTATATTAGCAATTGGGTATTTGTTTAAAATTGTATTTAATTCATTTACCACTTTCGCTAACGGCATTTTATTTTTTTTCTGTCTAGCAGCTAATGTTGCCAGTTCGTTTCTGAATTTACGGAATACCCCCATATAAATGATACGTAATGACGCGTCTATCAATTCTATGAATTCTTCTGAAAGTTCTGTTGGAAATCTGTCTTGTAATTCTTTTAAACTCTCTAAAAATGTAACCGCATTTCTTTCCTGAACTGACAGGTTTGATGTATCGAAATCGTCTAAAGAGTAAATTGTATTGTACACTTTTTTGAATTGCGAAATGGCTAAGTTTACTTCATCGAAATGATTTTCAAACACTTCTTGTCCCTTTTCATCAATTGAAGCCTCAAATAGTTTTACTGCTTGATAAAAAGTTATTTCTACACAATTTTTATTGTTTGCTACATAAAAACCTTCTTTGATTTGATTTCTAAGATAACACAATATTGTATTTTGTAAATTTTCTCCAACAATTTTATTTGCAATATCGTCTTTCACTTTGAATGAACGACCAACTCTTGTTTTTAGAGGTAAATTTTTAATTTTTTTATACGTTTTGTAATCATTCTCGAATAAATCACGGATTAATTCTAAATACTGTAAACGCTCATCTACTTCCTCTTCGGGTTGTAAATCCCCTAATGTATTTTCAATTAGTTGTTCATCTTCTGAATATACTTTGCTGTCTTCACTAAATGCAGAGTGAAAGCCTTGTAATTTTTTTAATGCTTTTTCATTTAACTTGATTAAGTTATTTGATTGAGCTGTTGGAAAGAAATTGTACACGTAAATTTTATCTGCTTTAGATCCAATACGGTTTACACGACCAATACGCTGCATTAATTTTGTTGCATTCCAAGGAATATCATAATTCAGGATAATATTTGAACGATGTAAGTTAATCCCCTCTGCTAAAACTTCTGTTGTAATGATTATGTTGAAATCATTTAACTGTTTACCAGGATAATTCGCATCAAAGTTTTTACGAATTATGGAGAATTTTTGCTTGTTGTTAGCTGCACTAATTGCTAAAACATCTGTTCTACCAACTTTACTTAATTCTCTTTCTAAATACTCAACTGTTTCTTTACTCTCAGAAAAAATGACAAGCTTCTTATCGAAATTGCGTTGATCAAAAAATGAATTATTGATTTGATCAATGAACATTTTGGTCTTTGGATCTTCTCCAATATTAGCCCATTGATTGTAAAGTTTTTGTAATACCTCTTGATCTTTTTCTAATCCTTTAATCATTTGTTCTGAAAAATCACTCGCTTTAAAAACTTTATTGTTAGGAGATTCCACTGATAAAGCTTCAATGCGTTGTTCTAATTCGTCTTCACGACCTTCGTCTAAAAATTTATTTACATCAATATCAGGAGCAATGAATACTTTATCCTTTTTAAACATATCAATCATACGTTGATTAGAAATGTAAAAACGATATAATGATTTAGTAAATGCCTCGAAACTACTCTCTAAGCGTTTTACTAATTGTGTACGCATAATCATTGAAAGCTGTTGTGAAATAAGCTTTGCATTATCATACAATTCAGCGTGTTCTGGATTTAAGAATTCAATTGCTCTGTATCGGAAATATCCAATTCTATCAATAATAGCATCAATCGTTTCGTAAAATATAACTTCTTGTTCATCAGAGAATTTATATTCAATTTTGTTTGGACCAATTACATCTGGGAATGTCATTCCTTGCGAAACAACATCCTCATAATATCTTGAAATTTTACGAATATCAGCTCTGGTTCTACGAATTACTAATTCAGAAAATATCTTTTCACGAATAGGTTCATAAATTTTTTTCACTTGTTCAACTAATTCCTGATGATCTTTTATTAAATGTAATTTTTTATACAATTCGATTTTATCAGCAAAAAAACTTTGTAAGTTTGGCACACCCTCTAAAGTAGATTTTCTAGAATCTTGAAATAAATATAATTGATTTGCAATATCCTCAGGTCTGTTGTTTAAAGGAGTAGCAGTAATGAGCATTACTTTTTTACGACGATCTATATCGTTCCCAATCGTTGCTCTAGGCGTTTTACAAATTAGCTCTAATAAACCATACATTGTTGTACTAGATGATCTGAACTTATGAGCTTCGTCTACAATTATTAAATCATAATCTTCGGGTTTTAAATAATCAATTCCTTTGCCTTCTATGATTTTATGTAAACTACCGTTAGAAATAAAATGAACATAATTACCTAAAGCAAAATCTTTTACTGTAGTTTTCCAGTTTACTTCTAAGGCATTAGGATATACCACCAATACTTTGGTGTTATACCCATTTTTCTCGATGTATTTTTTTTATAATGCGTGTTGCAATAATTGTTTTTCCTAAACCTACTACATCAGCTAAAATAAATCCATTGTGTTTTAATAATTTATGATAACCTTCTGTTACTGCATCTGCTTGGTATTGTAGATTTGTATATCCTTCTGGAAGAGAAATATTCCCAACTTTATCTCTGATAACAGAATCTCCAAAATACTCAATCAACATTTTTAGGAACATCTCGTAAGGCGTAGAATTTTCTTCCTTTAAATAGGTTTTATCCTTAAGATTTTCTATATCAGCTGGTATTAATTCTGTTGATTGTTCCCATAACTCTTCAAACTCTTCTGTCGCAAATTTCACATCATAATAATCATTTAACTGTACGTTAAATTCATAATTTGATGCATCATAAGTCCCCATACCAGAGTCCGTTAGATTTGAGGAACCAGTAATAACACTTGCTAAAGTGTGTTCGTTGAATGAACTTGGTCTGAAAATATATATTTTGGCATGTAAATTCTTTGAACCATAGGCTCTAAGTTTAACTTTACTTGTAATTATATCCTCTATGAATTGTAGAATACTTTGTTCTGTATTGTAATCGTAAGATGCTTTATTTATATCATTAGCAACAAACTTTAAATACTCTTCTTTAGTCGTTGTAGGATTTTCTAAATATAATTGACCTTTACGCTTAGCATCTGCGATTAAATGATCTGCATCAATACCAACTAATATTCTGATTTCAGGTACATTTTCTAAAAATGGTCTAAGTTTAAAATATCCAGAAGCTCTAAAATAGCCTACTAAAGCATCAAAACAGTGAATATTTTGGTACTCGAAAATACCTTTGAACTTATTGAATAAGCTGTTATTTTCTTTGTTTGTAAAAAATTTCGTGTTCATATTTACTTTGTAGAATTCAAAAGTTCTTTAATATCTATATTTAAAAGCCTTGCTATTTGAGCCATTGTTTCTAATGAAGGTTGTACTTCATTGGTACACCAACGGGAAATTGTACTTTCACTTTTTCCTAACTCATTCGCCAACCATTTATTGGTTTTCTCCTTTTCAGCTAATACAATTTTTAATCTGTTGATTTTCATATCGCAGTATTTAATACGCATTTGATGCTAATTTATTGATTTAAATGAATAATTGAGCAGAAAAATGAAATTAATTATTTTGTCCATTCTGAATAACTACCTTTAAACGAAGATAGAGGGCTTAAAAGGTTAAGAATATCTAATTTTATTTATTCAAAACAGCACTAACAGAAAATCAGTGATTTAAGTGTTAGGGTAGTGGACTATAATCTTAATTATGTTTAGTAGATATTTATGATTAAAGCTTTATAAATGCAGATTCAATCTTATCAATTACTTTCTTTGGAATTTTAAGTTCGTGACATAGCTATCTGAAATAAAATAATTTTTTGTCATAATTAATACTTTGAGTTACTATTATCCAAATCAACAATCTTTGTGGTTATAAATTGATTGAGAGAATTCATTTTATCAAAATAGTGTAGGACTTTTAATAGAGTTTCAAGTGTTGGATTTTCTCCATTTTCAAGATTAACAATTGTGTAACGAGAAAGCCCAAGTTCATTTGCTAATTCTTGTTGCGTTAATTTTTCAGATTTACGCATTATTTTGCACCATTCTCCAATATTATTTTTAACATCTTTAATTGTAATAAAGTCAAACATAAATGTAAGTTATATTACACAAAAGTAACGTAATTACATTAAATGTGTATTATAATAAACAATATTGAAGTGATTCAATCTAATTTTACACTTCAATAATCAACTCTTTTATAAAACCGTTATCTTTCTCATCAATATATCCGTGAGGATTGCAGATTACGTCGGTTTCACCAATATTATATTGACAAGGCGTATGAATATGACCATGAATCCAATACATAGGTTGATGCTCTAAAATAAAATCTTCCAAATTAGATGCATAAGCTGCCGTTACAGAAATATTTTTATACTCTTCAGGTACAGATTTAATACTTGGTGCATGATGTGTAATAACAATATTTTTTAAACCTACGGAATCCTTTAAACTTTGTTCAAGCCATGTAATTGATTTATTATGAATACGATAAATATCAATTGTTCGCATTTTTGAATAAGATGGATCTCGTTTAATGTATTTGTAATCATTCATTTGACTTTGACAAATCATTCCATATTTCATTGGATCTCCAAATATTGAAAAATCAGTCCATAGTGTGCACCCATGAAAACGAATCCCTTCGATATCAATAAAATCATTTTCTAAAACAGTAATAGTTGTATTTAATGCAGCTTCTTTTATTTTTAATAATGTTTTAGGGTAAGATCCTTTATAATATTCATGATTTCCAAGTAAATAGATAATTCTTTTATTTGGAATGTATTTTTTGCACCATTCAACTCCTTTGATACCAAGATGAGTATCACCAGCTAAAATAATTAAATCTGCATTTTCGAAAGAAAGAGAAGTGCTTCCAAATTCTAAATGTAGATCGCTAAGGATTTGAATTTTCATGATTGTATGTGTAATTAATAGGATAAATTTAGTAATCATTTTCTATCTTTACATCATTAAAATAGTAATTACGTACGCGTAAGCTGTCGGAAATTGGTTCAAGAAAACTCGAAATCTTCATAAACCTAAATTCTTCGATGGGCTTACGCTCATGCCATATAGTGGCGTGGGCTGAGTCTTTCTGGGTTTAGGGTATCCGAGTACCTCTTGAACGGATTGTATTTAGTTTCACGCCATCTTTATTTATGGAATATCTACAAAAATTATCTGAACAAGGTAAAAGTCCTTTACAAGTTATTCATCTTATTTTCAATCGTATTTTGTTTGAAGAAAAAGATCAATCTTTAGAAAAACTAAATTATATTAAACTCAATCCTGATTTTGTAAACGAAGTAAAACTGTATCAAAAAACCAATGATATTGGAGTTAATAACCAATATCTACTTGATAAAATCAATGAATTTTTATTAATTGATAACACTTCAATCAAAACAGCAATTATATATTTGATTGTAAAATCTCCTAAATTAATGACGATTACAGAATATTTATTAATTCGTAATTCTCTAAATTTCGATTCGTTGGTTCCTTATACATTTAAAGACTTTGAAAATTTCTTAAATTACAATAAACAAGATTATAGAATTAATATGTTTTTCTACTTTTATTTTCAAGATATTTATGATGTTCTCATAGAAAATGATCATATTTATAAAGAAGAATATGATAAAAAATTAGAATACTTTTTGAATAAATCAGTTGAGTATTCTAATTTTCTTTAACACGATTTTAAAAATTATTTAGTTTTAATTTTAACTGATCCATTAATCGATTGTATTCAACTAAATCAATTTCTACAACATTTTTTTCTCCGTTAAATTTGCTCTTTTTTATTTTATCTAATTCAAATATTTTAGATTTTATATCTTCAAAATTAATATTATTTTGAGGAGTTTCTTTTTGAGGAACAACACTTAAATTTTCTGCAATTTCTATAACTTTATGTGTATTAGAATTAGTTTGATTAATCATCTCAATCATCGTTTTATTAGTGTTAATGTATTGAGTTTTTATTTCAAAAAGTGTAGGATTTAATCGTTTATTTATAAACTCACAATGAATTTTTGATATTGTTCTTTTGAGTTCAAAAATTTGTCTGTGCAAAGAAATATTTGCATCTCTTGGAGAAGTTTCGTTGTCAATAAAAAACTTAAAAATATCTCGAAAAAGATCATCATAAGTTGGATAATCATACAATCTTTTCATCTTAATAGCATGGTCTCTTATTGATTCATCTAATTTAAAAGTAACTAACTTATTTTTCATTTTACTACTTTGTTAACATTGTTAATACTATTGATATTTAATGTGTTGTATTGTAAAGTAGTATTTTAAAGCATATGCAAATACTACTTTTGTTTTATAATTAAATGAAAATTAAGGAAATATGTAATTCAAATCGGTTCTCCCCGATTACTTCTTGCTATTTCCTAATTTTACTAAAAATTCTAATTTTTGGCTATTTTTCAAAAATTATGAATTCATTTAAATCTTTATAGTTTTTATAAAAATATGAATCATCTTTTACTTTAGTTTTTAATTCAGTTTCTAAGAAAATTGTTGCAGATTTTCCAGCATCATCGTGGTCAAAATAAGTCTGAATAGAATCATATTTATTTATCAATTCTATATTTTTTCTAAGCAAAGCAATTGAATTTAAAATCAAGAAATCATAAAGAAATTCGTCTGTTGGAAATAGAAAAAGGTAACTAATAAAATCACTCCAACTTTCAAAAATTTTTAATTGATTTTGATTGTTTTTTATCAATGAAATATCTTTTTTCACTAAACACATTTTGACATATTTATTTCGAATTTCATATCCATTTTCATTGTTCGGAAATGCAATTGCGTAATATGTTTTCTGATTTAGTTTATAATGAATTTCTTTACAATATCGATTAACAATTTCTAAAGGGAGTTTTCTCTCATCTAAATATTGAATTAAAGGAAATGAAGTGATTTTTTTCAATTCTAAGACATTATAATTATTTTTTGGAGGTAAAATATCTTTTGAAACTTTTTGCTGTTGAAAAGAAAAAGAATTTCCGTTGAAGTATTTTAAAACTCCTTTTACATCTGTTTTCAAATAATGAATAAAAAAGTCAACGTTTTTTCCGCCTAATCCGTTTCCGTGATCGAACCAAATATCATATTTATAAATTTTGGAAATATGAAAAGAGGGGATTGATTCGTTTGGTCTAAATGGTGAGATTACCCATATTGACTTATCTGATTTTTTTATTGATTTTAACAAATAATTGTTTGTTAAAATTTGTTCTAAATCAAGTATATTTATGTCGTTTAAGTTCATTTTTTCTAAGTTTAATTTTTAAATTAACCCGTTCTACCCGTTCAAACCTTTCTATTACTAAGTTTATGGCTATTTTTTCTACTAGTTCATACCCGTTCATACTTATCCGTAAAATATATTTTGAATAAGTATGAATAAGTAAAATGATATAACTTACCCATAATAAAATCCTTTAAACAGAGGCTTTGAATAAGTAGAACGGGTTGAACGGGTAGTTTTTTTAATTCTTCATAAATTCATAGTAATATTCTGATAATTTTATTTTGTATTTTTTTGTTCTTTCTTCTCCAATTCTAAGTTGTTTATATCCTATATTGTTTAAAAGTTTTCCAAGTACAACTGGGTGCTTATTTACAAATACTTTTCTTAGTTCAAAAGAAAGTTCAGTAACAGTCAAAAAATCATTTTCATTCTCACTATGATCTACAAAAGATATAATCTCTTCTTCTTCTCGAGAATAAGCTCTGAACTTATTGTTTTTATCGTCATTATAGTTTAATTCATCATTTGTTAGAAAGGGATCAAAATTATTGTCTTTGTAGGCTAAATGATAAGCTTGTGACCAAACCATATTAATGTCAATATTAGAATATGAAAAGTCAATAGAATCAATCTCAAAAACCAACCATCTTACATTACTATTATCTTTTAGTATCCCAATTTGATTGGTAGAGCCTAAAAAAGAAGCAATACGTTCAATTCTTTCCGATTTTCTACCATAAGGTAATCGCTCATTAATGCTATCTTTTGAAATTAGTGATTTGGTAAATTCTATATCTTTGGACATAAAATTTTGCATTTCATCTAAATTAATAATCAGGCATTTGGCTATTTTGATGATAGAGTCTTTATCGTTACTGATGTTCTCTGCTATATAATCTTCCAAAATAGGAGGGCATAAGTATCGAATAAAAGTACTCTTACCAATATTTTGTTTGGGACTGTAAAATATTATTGCGTTTTTGTTAACTATTTTCTTTTCACAAGCACAGAGGATAGTTCGAACAAGAAACTTTCTGAATTGTTGATTAAAAAACTCTTGATGTTCATTTACTACAATTTTTGATACCAAATCTCCAATGTAATCTTTCCCATCCCATATAGGTAAAAGGTTATGGAAGTAGTTCTTGATAGGATTGTATTGATTACTTGTAGCTTTTAAATAGATTAAAAGCTTGTCAAAAGAAACTCGAATATCATTTCTTTCGATTTCAACGTAAAGACGTTCTAGATTTAATTCATTGTAATTATATTCTCCATAAACTGATGATTCATAAAGGAGACTAATGCTATTAAATCTGATATCATATCTAGTACTAAGATATGACTCAAGCTGGTCGAATACAGAACGTAACGACTTTTGGTCTTTTTTCATAAACTAAATGATTTATAATCTGAATTATAAGTTTTTTGCTTATCTTTGACCTAGGATTAAAAAAAGACAAGGCAAAAAACTTTGTTAATGATATTTGAAGTGATTATTGGGGAATAATCACTTTTTTATGCTTTTACTAAATCTTGATTTTGTGAAGCGATTTTGATTAATTGACTTCTTGAATAAATTATATGCCTACCGATCTTATAAAAAGGTAATTTCCCAGCTTTTCTCCAGTTAATGATTGTCTGAACAGTGGTATCAAACATTTCTGCAACTTCCGCTTGTTTCAATCGATCTTCCTTTATAGGAAAACTTGTTTTCTCAATAAATTTTACTGATTCATTTTTTCTTTCAGGAGCAGAATTATTTTCAACTCCTTTGTCTACAAATCTATTACTCATAATAAAAAGGTTTAATTGTTTTTAACTGAGTCAAACTTAGAATGATTTAAGATATAAAAGTTACACCTATATTACACCTAATTGTTAATTAAAAGATAATCAATATGTTAATTGATAGATTTGAAAAGGTGATTTTTATAGTTTTCAATTATTTTATTAGAATTTTTATTCAAAAAAACGTAATTCTTTATTGATTGTTCACTTGTCGAGCTAACATTTAGATATTCAGCTAATAATTTAGGAAGTAATTTAGACAACCCTTCAAGGTACTCGGAGTCCTTTAAAAATGATAAAGCTGCATATAATTTGAATAAATTCTCTTTTTGAGATAAACAGACATTTAAAGTATCTCGACAGTAATTATATTCAACATTAGAATATTTCGTAGGATTTATATTTGTTAGATTATCCAGTATTACTCTAATCATATACCTGTAATCCATATTTTTTATATTTAGATCTTTAAGATATGTTATTAATACTTTGTAAATAAGATGATTATTTACATTTTTCTTTAAATTATTTACAAGTTCTAAAATAATTTTATTATCAATTTTTGATAAAGGGATTGATCTTTCATTATCTAAACTTCCATTTAATAAAACTAAAATTTCATTTTTATGAATTTTTGTATCAATTGATTTTTGATTTATTAATGGAATGTAATCAAGATTTAAGATTCTGAAGAAGTTATTTATTTCGAATGTTAAATTGATATGTGTATGATTATTATTTGATTCTTCTATTGATTTTAGAATATTGTTTTTTAATAATCTAAAGGCTTTTATATGCTCGTAAATAAAAAATGAAAATAGACAGTCTGTTAAACTAAAATGCTCTTTATTTTCAAATTCTAAATCTAGTTTAGCTGTGTTTTGATTAATTTTAAGATCTAAATCTTTTATAAACTTTGATTTCAGATTATTAAACAATGGATTAAGTAAATTTGATTGAATTTCATACTTTAAGGCGATTAAATAGCATATAAAATATCCAGTTTCAAGTAATTTGGAGTATTCAGAAATGTTTGCTGAATATTTTTTTTCAAATAAGTGAATGTTTAGATTTTCAATTATACCTAATTGATTTTTAAGTAATGGAAAATGAATATCTATGTAATCAAATAGTGTAATAATATCATTGTAATTCAGATGTTCATTGATAATGTCTAAGAGATTTTCAATTTCAATATCTCCATTTTTGTTTAAATGAACTAAAACTTGATTCAATGGTGTATTTATCGTTAGTTTATTCACTTTTTTTGTATTTAACTGTATTCCAAATATTCATTTCCTTCTGCTTTTGTACTTCCTCAATTTTTACATAGCGTCTGAAAGATTTTTCATCTTTACTATTTGTGATATTTCTTAAAACACGTTCATTCATTCCTAAGATTAAACCATTTGTAATAAAGGTTTTTCGTGCTACATGGGAAGTGATTAATTGATACTTTTGAAATTTTTTATAAACTCTTTCAGTTCCAATAAAACGCACTAACTTAACTTCATCAAACCATTTTAATTCTTCGCAACAATCTTGAATTTTTTTATTTAATTTCTGTGAGTAAATTTTAGGAATTGGATTGTAAATTGTGTTTTTATATTTCTCTAAAATAGCTTTTGCAAAATCATTTAATGGAATAATATGATCATTAGTTTTGGTTTTTATTAAGGATAAATTAATATGATCGTCGTAAATATTTGCATTATCAAGATTGTAAATATCTGAATGACGTAAACCCGTAAAACAACCAAAACAGAAAAAATCTCTTGCTCTTTCCATAGATTTATTTTCAAATTTATGATTGTACAATTCCATTAATTCATCCATAGACAGATAAATAACTTCTATTTCATCTTCAGTACGTTTAATTCGTTTATATTCAATAGAATTATGATATTGTCGATCAAAACTCCATTGCATAAAAGTTTTTATGATAGAAATTAATTTGCCATAATAGTTATTTAATGTTTCACGTTCATCAAAACAATAAAGCATAAATACTTCCTCAAATTTGGTGTTAATTGTATCAAAACGTAAAGGATATTTTGTAAAAGATTTAAAGTCATTTAAGAAATTTCGGACTGTTTTATATTTTTTAATTGTTCCAGTAGCTTTGGTTAATTTTGAAACATCTATAAACTCTTGAAATGCTTCAAAAAAGTCGATAGAAACTTTGGTGTTATCTTCATTAAATCTTTCATTGAATATCTGTTCTGAAAAATCGATTTCGTTGTATTCAAAAAACTTGAAAATAGATTCAACTTTTTCAATTACAGATTGAATTTCTCTATTAGATGCTTTGTAATATTCAAAGTAGGGGCTTTTCTTTTGATTATTTATTGAGAAATTATCTTTGTTCCAGTCAGTGTCTATGGTTTTAGCATTGATATTTTTACGTATTCTAGACTTTCCATGTGTAACAACTAACCTGATTGGAATTAACCCGTCTTTGTTAATTTTATCTTTCCTTAGCTCAAAATGATAATTCATTATAATAACTTTTAATTAGGGGGTCAGATAGGGGGTGTTTTTGAAATTAAAATGAGTTAAAATTGATTAAAACTAATTTATGTAAAATACTAACTATCTGTTATATAATGTGTAAAAATACATTAAAAGTTAATATAATCAAACAGAACTCCAAGTGGGACCACTGGTGTAAACCTCAATCTCTTTATTAATAAGGGTTTGCGGTTTTTTTATTTAATTTACTCCCCTTATTGATGCCCTAATAACATAATTTAGAATGTTTTAGTATATTTATATTAAAACTAACTAAGTGAGAAATTCCAAAACTCAAAGAGAATTAAATCCAAATATATTAATATTAGATTTTATATTATTCTATTATTTAAGAACAATTTCTTCTAATTATTTTAATTTACCATTTAGAAATATTTTTTCAAATAAAATAAATATCAGTAACTCTTTATGTAATCTTTACAGATTTTTGAAGTATTCTCCTCGAGAGTTTACATACTTCTACGATCATACTGTCAATAATGAAAAACTTCTCAAACTCATTAAAACTTCGGGCAATTTTCATTCGTAGATCATTTATCTTACTGCTCAATCTACGTTTGCGACGATTATAAACACTACGTTCTATTTTGCATTTTATCGCTTGAGGAATTTGTCGAAAAGATGATTTTCGCTGTTAATACCCATAAATTCAGCAGTTAATGCAAGACTTATCAATTCCAAATCCTTCAATTTTGGAGGTCGCCTTTGATAGGCTAGTATTCATTTGATATTTTTCGCAAAACTTCCAAAATTCTTTTGTAATTTGTATTCAAGTTGTTCATTGTAAATGTTTTGCAACTAATTCAATTTACTGATTTTCAATCAAATGAACAACTTTTATCTTTTTAATTTATAATGCACAACGAATTAATTTAGTCAATCAAGACATTAATTTAGTTGAATATTTTAAAGATTTTTCAAAAGATGAAATTCAATCTGAAGAAGAAGCTATTTTTTATAGATTTCAAAAAAATTGTAAAGCATACACTGATATAATAAGAAAATTCTCTGAAAAAAATAACGAAAACTGGATTACTTTAGAAAATTTGCCTAAATCAACAATAAATGACAAAGAGTATAAATTAATAAAATCAGCTTCTGAATTATATTATTTTGATTATGAAGGAAATAAAACAATTGTAAAAATTGAAAATAATAATTGGATTGAATATTTTATTGATGAGTCTTTTTCTAAACTAAAATTACATTGGAAGAATAATTATGATTTTAATCTAGAATTTTTAGAAAGTCTAAGTTCAACAAATAAGTGCAACTCAAATTAAATCATTGGGGGCTAGCCCCCAATGATTAGCCAAGTGCTAAATT
>NZ_JACALO010000001.1:0-72874 GCF_030328185.1 Empedobacter sp. 225-1
ATGCTACACCATATTTTACTTTTCTTGTCATAAAAAATGCCCCCAAAAGTGTCTAACTTTTTGGGGGCAGTGTAATATTGAGCCTTTTTTGTTTTATTGTATTTGCATTCCACTACTTTCTCTATATCGATTTCCATCTCCTGTTTTGCTTACTTTTGCTCCAAATTGATTGAGGTTAAAAGTTAATGAAAACATGACGAATTGCGTCAAAATATTGTTACGTTGATCAACGACAGACTCTGCATTAATTGTTCGCGTATAACTATTATTTTGGTTCAATAAATCATATACTTTTATTCCAGCTTCTAATTTATCATCAAAGAAACGATACATTAAACTTGTATTCCATAAAAAGAAATCGCGCTTGAAACCTGCTGCCATTCTCGAATTATAATTGTAGCTGAAATCATTTGTCCATGTCAAATTTTTAGGAAAAGTAGAAATCGTTTTAATTCCGAAATTGTGCGTTATATTATTCTGATTGTCAATCGAATAATTGACATATTTAGAATTGGTAAAGTTTAAACGGTACGATGGAGAAATTGTTAAATAATCGCCGTAATCCCAATTTAATCTTAGCATAGGTGATAAAGTCGTGTTGTACTGTTCATATTTTACAGCATCCCTAAAACCTTGTGTTAATGCATAACTTGCAGATGTACCAATATTAATTCTAAATTTATTGTTTCCTTTTTGATAGTGTTTATTGAAAAAAACATTACCATTTAGGCGATAATTTCCTTTGACATTTTCGTAAGTTGTTGTTCTTTTATAAATCGAATAATCCATTTCGGTATAATTAACAATATTCGATTCGTTGTAGGTATAGCCTAAATTTGCATTGAATCCTTGACGTGTTTTTCGATCAAAATTGCTAAACATTAAATTGATTCGATGTGCTTTATTAGGGTTTAAATCAGGATTACCTTTAAAAACATCTAACGGATCCGTTTCGTCTATAATTGGTAAAACTTGTGAAGTCGAAGCTAAACTTGTTTGATAATTATACAACAAAGAAAGCGAGTTGTTTCCATTTTGATAACGAATATTACCCGAAATATCTGGTAAAGTTTTGTTTTGTGTCGAACGATAATCAGCTGCTTTAAATATTCCAAAATTTTGTTGATTATAAATCGTTGCACCTAATCTTAAGGTTGCAGAAATCTTCTTTTTGTTCAATAATAATTGAGTGAATGGATTAAGTTCATTCAGTCGAGTGGAATAAAATCGTGTCAAATCAGTGTTCAAGTTATCATATTCTCCAGTAGTTTCATTGTAATTTAACGTTCTATTATTGGTTTCAGAATCGGTTAAATTATATGCAGTACCAACTGCAATTTTTAAAGAATCAGAAATGGGATAGGTATATTTTACGTTAAAATTATACGAATTATCTTTCGAAATATTTTGTTCATTTACATTTCGATAAATATCATCAATCGAATCAGTTGTATATAAAGTTGTCGAATTTATGAATGAATTGCGATCTGTTTTGCCAATCGAAATATCCGAATTAAAGTCTAAATAAGATTTATTCTTGAATTGTTGATTAAGTGATAAAATCGTTTTGAAGATGTTCGAATTTGATTTTGCATCGGATGTTTGGTTCATTTGATTTCTTAAATCTCCTAAATCTGAATAGGTTTTACTATCCGAAATAGAGGATTTTGTTGATGAAGAATTGTTAAAAGACGGGTAAAAATAGATCTTCGTATTGTTTTTTGTCCATTCTAAATTTGTTCCAAAGTTATGACCATAGGTTTCATTTTTTGTTTTAGAATTTGCATCAGATATATACGTGTTTTTTGGAGCAAAGTTTTCGATGTGTTTGAATTGGTCGTTTTTTGTATAGGAATGATTCAGTCTATAATCAGCACCAATCTTCAAATTATCATTTAATTGATCACTATAATTCAGTCCAATTGATGTATTGTTTGTAACACCGTTCGAATTTCTTCTTCCCATTCTGCCTTGTCCTCTCGAACCTTCTCCATTTGTCATTCCCGAAGACGCAATATCAGTTGAAGAACCAATTAGACTAATTTTCTTTTTTCCTTTAAAATAGTTTGCCATTAAATTACCTTCGTAATGATTAGCTGTTCCATAACCAGCTGTGGCCTTCAGCATATAACCTTTTTTCTTGTCTTCTTTCAAGGTAATATTCAACGAAGATTTATCAGATTTAGAGCGTTCGCCAGAAAATTTTTCGTTTTTCGTTTTATAATCCGAAACCTGAATTTTTTTGATGATATTAGCTGGTAAATTTTCTAATGCGACTTTTCCATCTGTTCCAAAAAAAGGTTCTCCATCTATCAAAATTTCATTAACATTCTTGCCATTTACCGTTATTTTTCCATCTTCGTCCATCTCAAAACCAGGCAACTCATTTAATAGGGTTTCTAAGTTTGCATTTGGTTTTACTTTGTATGAATCCGCATTATATTCGATTGTATCTTGTTTTACAACAATGGGTTCTACATTGGTTACAATCACTTCGTCCAAATCATAAATCATCGGATTAATGATAACAGTACCAAGGTCAATGTTGTTTTTTAGAGACTCAAAACTTTGCTTGAAAACACCTTCTAAAGCATCATCAATAATCAAGTAAACGGGTTTTTCTTGTGGAGTAAGTTCAAGTTTAAAAACGCCTGATTCATTTGTTGTTGCAGAAACAATTTTTGTCGAATCGGATTGATTACCTAATATAATCTCAGCATCAGTTAATGGATAATGAAGTCCATCGGTTACTTTTCCTGTAATGGTAATTTTATCTTGTCCAAAAGAGAGTGTTGTGACGAAACTAATAAGAAGTGCAAAAATATATTTTGTCATGAGATGAATTGATTTCTTCATCTGTTAGACATCTAAATTAGGATAAAGTTTAATTTTGATTAAAGTTTTTTCCAACTTTTATCTGAGATTTTCGAAACATCAAAATCAGAAGTAGTGATAAAAAGAGGCGTAATTTCTACAATTCGTTTTATTTGAGTTGTTCTCAAGTTTGATTCTGGGCAAAATGTTTCAAATAATACTATTTTTTCAGAGTCAGAAGAGTTTGATTTGTAAAGCGTTTCTTTAATTTTTTTTTCACCTTTCCAATTTGTACAACTTCCAATGTTATAATATTCAAAGGCTAATAAAGGAAGTAAGCTAAATATAATGCCTAAGATAAATTTCATCACATTCATAAAACTCCAACCATTTTTATTTTTAATAGAAAGTAGAAACAGGATATAAATGCTGACAGCTGTAGCAAAGGTTAAAATCTTTGGGAATAGTTTTGCAAACTCATGATTCGCAAATTCTAAACTAATAAAATCTCCAATTAAAAAGTATCCAATAAACCATAAAATAAAAATTGTACAGATGATTAAGATAATATTTCGAAGAGTTTTATTCATATCGCTTGTTGGTTTGTGTGGTATAAATATAAAAATATTCCTGTCAATAGACAGGAATACTTAAACTAAAATAGATTTATTTATAAGATTTCAATAAATTCTCTAAAATTTCGCACGCACATTCTGCTAAATTGGTTCCTGGACCAAAAATCGCATCTGCGCCATTTTGATAAAGGTAATCATAATCTTGACGTGGGATAACACCACCGACAACAATATATACATCATCTCTACCTAATTCTTTTAATAGTTTTACTACTTCTGGCACTAATGTTTTGTGTCCTGCAGCTAAAGAAGAAATTCCTAAAATGTGAACATCATTTTCAATTGCTTGTTTAGCAACTTCTGCTGGTGTTTGAAATAATGGCGAAATATCGACATCAAATCCCATATCAGCAAATGATGTTGCAACAACTTTAGCACCGCGATCGTGACCATCTTGTCCCATTTTTGCGACCATAATACGAGGGCGACGACCATCCTCTTCTGCAAACTCGTCTGCTAAATTGCGAGCTTCTTCAAATTTATTCATTTTTCCTGCTTCCATAGCATAAACCCCTTGAATTCCTCTTGTAATTGCTTTGTGACGACCAAAAATAGTTTCTAAAGCATCAGAAATTTCACCTAACGTTACACGACGACGAGCCGCTTCGATAGATAATTCTAATAAATTTCCTTCACCTGTTTCAGCAGCTTTTGTTAATTGCGCTAATATCTCTTGAACAGCTTCGTTATTACGCTCTGCTTTTATTTGATTTAATCGATCAATTTGTTTTTGACGAACAGTTGTGTTGTCAACTTCAAGAATTTCAAACTCTTGTTGTTCTAATTTCGAACGATAGGCATTAACACCTATAATTGAAACTTCGCCAGAATCTATTTTGGCTTGTTTTTTTGCAGCAGCTTCTTCAATACGCATTTTCGGGATTCCCGCTTCTATCGCTTGTGTCATTCCACCTAATTCGCGAACTTCTTGAATATATTCCCACGCTTGATTTGCCATTTCATTTGTCAATGACTCAATCATAAAACTACCACCAAAAGGATCTGCAGTTCTGCAAATTTGTGTTTCTTCTTGTAAAATGATTTGCGTATTTCGTGCAATTCGTGCTGAGAAATCGGTAGGTAAAGCGATGGCTTCGTCTAATGCATTTGTGTGTAAAGACTGCGTTCCTCCTAATGCAGCAGCTAAAGCTTCGATTGCTGTACGACCAATATTGTTATATGGTTCTTGCTCTGTTAAACTCCAACCTGAAGTTTGACAATGCGTTCTTAGCATTAATGATTTTTTATTTTGAGGTTCAAATTCCTTCATCAATTTTGCCCAAAGCATACGAGCGGCTCTCATTTTCGCAATTTCTTGAGGGAAATTCATTCCAATTGCCCAGAAAAATGATAAACGAGGAGCAAAATCATCAACTTTTAATCCGGCAGCTAATCCAGTTTTTACGTATTCGTAACCATCTGCTAATGTATATGCCATTTCCAAAACAGGAGTAGCTCCAGCTTCTTGCATATGGTAACCTGAAATAGATATAGAATTGAATCGCGGAATGTTTTGAGAAGTATATTCGAAAATATCAGCAATGATTTTCATCGAAGGTGTTGGTGGATAAATGTATGTATTACGTACCATGAATTCCTTCAAAATATCATTCTGAATTGTACCCGAAAGTTGTTCTTGCGAAACCCCTTGTTCTTCAGCCGCTACAATGTAGAAAGCTAAAATAGGAAGTACAGCTCCGTTCATTGTCATCGAAACTGAAATTTTATCCAATGGAATTTCATCAAATAAAATTTTCATATCCTCTACAGAATCAATTGCTACACCAGCTTTTCCAACATCTCCAACAACACGTTCGTGATCAGAATCATAACCGCGATGAGTAGCCAAATCAAACGCAACTGAAAGACCTTTTTGTCCTGCAGCTAAATTTCTTTTGTAAAATGCATTTGATTCCTCGGCAGTAGAAAAACCTGCATATTGACGAATTGTCCATGGTTGACGAACATACATTGTAGAATAAGGACCACGTAAATAAGGTGCAACACCAGGTAAAAAATCCAATTGTTTTAAATCTTTTACATCATTATAATCGTAATCACTTTTTACCTGTAAGCTATCTAACTCAAATAACTCTATATGTGATGGATTAGAATTTAGATTTCGTTTAAATCTTAAATTCGAAAAATCTGTTTTGTGATTCATCTTGCTAAGATAAATAATAATCTATTAGATTTTATAAAATTACCATTTTTTGAGAGCTCTTTTTTCAACTTTTTTTCAACAACAGCAATAAATATAGAAATTGAAATGCCTTTGGTCAAATTATTGATTGAATTTGATTATCAATATATTAAAACCGCACAAAAAATAGCTATTATGAAATTAGAGTTTAGTAAAAAGAAGATTTCTGAAATTCTAAATGAATTTCAAGATAAGAATACCTTTCAATGGCAGGATGATATTTTTGAATTGATGGAAAAAATCGATGGAAAAAATGAGATGTTTAATTTTCATTATATGAAAGAAGATAATATTTATACGTCAACGTTTAATCGACAGTTTGTAAATGAAACTTTTCAATCATTGAATCATTTTTTAGGATTAAAGAGCGGTGATTCGTCTTTGTTAATTTCATCTGTGTTAGAAAATGAAGGAGAAATATCCCTGGTACAAGCGATAGAAGGAGGATTAGATTTGTATTGTCACGAAGATTCGGATCAAGTGAAAATTCCGTTAACTAACGAGGGTCAAAGCGAAATTGGTTATGCTTTGAATTATGCTTATTTGACAAAAAATCAATTAGAAAATTCATTTGACGATTTAGCTCGAATAGAAAAAATTGCGATCGAAAGTGATCATTTATCACATGAGTTGATTCAGAAATTAAAAGATCATAAAAAAACAAGTTTTTACCAAGTGTTTACCGCAAATGGTTTTCCGATTGCAGTAAAAAATATAGATGATATAGAGTATACTGTTTTAGATAAAATAGAACTTTCTGAAGATGAAAAAGGCCATTTGGTTTTAAGTTCGCCTTATGAAGATGAGTCTTTAAATCTGTATAGACAAGCTGTTATTTCTGATGATCAGAAGAAGTTTAGATGGATTTCAGGAAACGAATGCAAGCTAAATGGAAAAGATGTTGTCAATTTAGAAGTTATAGAAGAGAAACTAAAACCATATATTGATTATAATTTTAGTGTAGTGACTTTTCCGAAGCAAGGAAGTACAGAGGATGTTATTTCTTTGGTGATAGAAAGTCGATTTACAGAACATGTTGATATTCAGAAAAGCGAATTGGAACGCAATGAAGTTCCACAACAAACTTTTTTTATTGGAGAATTTCCAAAAAGTAAGGACAAAGCCGCTATTCGAAAAGAGTTAATTAAATTGTTAAATCAATCAGATGATAATCAATAACAACTAAAATGGGGACACTACATGTAGTGTCCCCATTTTAGTTTAAGTCATAAACAATTATTAGTATTGAATATCAATTAAAGATTTCAAAGGTATCAAAACACCATTTTTAATTTGCAAAAATTTATCCATAACAGACCATACAGTTGTTTCGATTTTCTTTGGACCTTGATCCGTTTGAAAAGTGATATATGCTTTCGATTTGAATTCATTCCCTAATCTAACAGCACCATTCAACTTATTTACTTCTACTGTTACTTCGTCTTTTGGTGCATCTAAAAACTTATAGTTTCTTACTTCTTCTTTTTCAATAAGCTCTGCTTTCATCATTTTTTTAAATTTTGGTTAATTTAATTTTTCCATAACACTTGTATGAAATTAATCATATTTTTCAAAAAACCATAACTTTTGTCATCTTTTTTTGATGTTAATTAGAATTATTCAAAATACAGACCAAAATCAATTTTATGAAACTAAAATTTCATTAGAAGATTAATCTTTTCTTCAACATATTAATCTGAAATAATATTATAGAAATCACTAAATTTGCAGAATGTCAGACGAAAAGAAATTTAAATCCGGTTTTGTAAACATCATAGGTAATCCAAATGTTGGGAAATCTACTTTGATGAATATGTTGATGAAAGAACGTCTTGTAATTGCGACACACAAAGCGCAAACGACACGTCATCGTATCAAAGGTATTTTGACAGGAGAAGATTATCAAATTGTATTTTCTGATACACCAGGCGTATTAGATCCTGCATATGAGTTACAAACCAAAATGATGGACGCCGTAAAAGAGTCGTTGGTAGATGCTGATGTGATTCTTTATGTTGTGGAAATCGGAGAAAAACGTTTGAAAAACGAAGAAGTTTTTGAACGTCTGCAAAAAACATCGACACCCATTATTTTATTGTTGAATAAGATTGATACTGCTACACCAGATCGTTTGAATGAAGCGGTAGAATATTGGCACGAATTATTACCTAAGGCCGAGATTTTGCCCATTTCGGCAAAGGAAAATGTAAATGTCGATTTGTTGATTAATAAAATTAAAGCAATCATTCCAGAAGGTCCGCAATATTATCCAGAAGAACAATTAACAGATCGTTCAGAGCGTTTTATTGTGAACGAAGTGATACGCGAAAAAATTTTATTAAACTATCAAAAAGAAATTCCTTATTCTGTAGAAGTCGTAACAGAGCGATTCAAAGAAGATTTGAATTTAATTTCGATTGAAGCTGAAATTTATGTTGAACGAGATTCTCAAAAAGGAATTATTATTGGACATAAAGGCGAATCGTTATCAAAAGTAGGAAAAGAAGCTCGAGAAGAGTTAGAAAAATTCTTTGATAAGAAAGTATTCCTTAAACTTTTTGTAAAAGTGCGAAAAGATTGGAGAAGCAAAGAAAATGATTTGCGCCGCTTTGGTTATTAAAAACGAATAAAAAATAATAGAGTCTTGAGAAATCAAGGCTTTTTTTATGGATAGACATAATATTAATTGTAAATTTATAAAAAGAATAGAACACATTAATGAATTAAATTATGGCTAAAATATTATTTCCAACGGATTTTTCTGAAACAGCAAACAATGCTTTTTTATATGCTTTAAATCTCGCAAAAGTTTTAAATACAGATATCAAGTTAGTTTCGGTACAACCTAATCTTAGAAATTATCTTGATGTAACAGAAGAAAACTTTGAAAACTATATCAATAAATTAAAAAACATAGCAAAAGAAAATCACTTAGAACATGTCAAAATAGAAAGTTCGTTGATTGTGGGTGACTTATTGTTAATGATTTTAGACATTATCAATAAAGATAATATTCGATATGTTGTAATGGGAACAAATGGACAAAATAGTTTAGGTAAAAAGTTTTTTGGTTCGAATACAGTAAATGTAATCAACAATTCACCCGTTCCTGTGTTGGTTGTTCCAAATCATGTAAAATTCAAGGAAGAAAGAAATTTTGCTTTTGCAACCTTGTTTCACCAAAACGAATCGAAGGCTTTGGCTGAGATGGAAGAAGTGACAAGTCGTTACGGAAAATTGTTGAATATTGTTCATGTCGATGACAAGTCAATTACACCAGAAATGTTAAACGTTAAAAAAGAATGGCAATCCGAATATCCTGAAGCTATTGTTACGATAGAAACCAACAAAGATGTAGAAGGAGGATTAATTAATTTTTGTACCCAAAACAATATTGATGTTTTAGGAGTTGTACACAGAGAATTAACATCTTTCGAACGCTTGTTTACCATCAATCACAGCCAACGATTATTATCAAGTGCAAATGTAGCATTATTGGTTTTTCAAGAAAGTAAATAAATTATATACATAAATTTGTAAGCGGAGAATTCTCCGCTTTTTTTGATTGGCTAAATTTTTGCTCCAATTCTTTCAAAATACGTTTATGACTGAACTTCAGAAAATAAAAAACCTCAAAAAACATAAAGCAATTGCAACAGGATTATTTATCTTGATGGCTTTTGTTTACTTTTTGATGGTTTATTTGAATCAATATTCTCCTGCAAACTGGATTGGCTATGTAGAGTCATTTGCCGAAGCGGCTATGGTTGGAGCACTTGCAGATTGGTTTGCGGTTACTGCTTTGTTTCGTTATCCATTAGGGCTAAAAATTCCACACACAAATTTGATCGAAAATAGTAAAAATGCAATAGGTGATAATTTGGGGCAATTTGTAACAGATAATTTTTTAACTCCTTCTACTATTCGTCCGTATATCGTTAAGTTAGAAGTGGTGAAATATGCAGCTGATTGGTTGAATAAACCGACTAATCAAGAAATGTTACAAGTAGAATTGATTAATTTTTTGAAGAAGATTGTCAAAGATTTAGATGATAAAGATGTGGTTGATTTTATCACGTTAAAAGGGGATGAGATTTTAAAACAGTTTGATCTTCCAGAATTGGTTTCAACAAGTTTAGAATATATCCTCGAAAAAGAAAAGCACAATGAAATTTTAGAAGCAATTATTCCGAAAGCCAAAGAATATATCATCGAAAGTGATTTGATTATTAAAGATAAATTAAACGAAAAACATCCTGTCATTTCATTCTTTGCAGGAAAAAAAATTTCAAAAGGAGTAGTGGAAGGAGTGGTGAGTTTTTTGGATGAGGTAGAGAATGACAAAGAACACCCAGTTCGTCATAATATCGAACGAATTATTCGAGAAAATATTTTGAATGTAAAAGAATCGCCCGATTGGAAATTGAAATTAGAATCGCTTCGAGATGAGTTTATCACCAAAGAAAGATTAAATGGATATGCCTCAGATTTGTGGTTGACTCTTAAAGTAAGTCTGACAGAAAGCTTTGATGATCCAAATTCTGCGATACAAGTTTATATCAATAAAAACATTAAAAAATTAACCGAGAATTTGAATGATAACCAAGAAATGATTGATAAAATTAATAGTTGGGTACGTCATTTTATTTACCGCATGATTTTGAGAAATGTGAAAGAAGTAGAAAGTTTGATTAGTAATACAGTCGATAAATGGGAAGGAAAAGAACTGAGCGAAAAGTTAGAATTGGAAGTTGGTAAAGACTTACAATTTATTCGGATAAATGGTACGCTTGTCGGAGGGCTTGTTGGTTTGATTATTTATACTATTACACAATTGGTTTTCCATTAAAATACAAAAGCTCGAGAATTTCTCGAGCTTTTTCAATTTAAAATCTGTAATATTATTTTACCAAGTTAAGTTTTTCATCAGCTTTCCAAATTCTATATTCTAACGTATAACCTTTCGGTACATAAACTACAATTGGCAATTTGCTGTTGTAACGTGTTTGTAAAGACTGAGCGTAGATTGTTTTCTCTACAGATTGATTATCTGGACACATCATCATAGTTCCTCCGACATTCCCATTCGATTCGAAATTAATGTAATTATATCCCCATCCTTCTACTGTTTTCTGATCAAAATTTCCACTTAAGAAAAAACGATTGCACGAATCAACCATTACTTTTTTACTAGCAAAAATTTCAACCGAATAATTTTCTTCGTTCGTTTGAGGTTGAAGAACGATAATTTTTTGTTCGTAACCTTTTTTTGCTTCTGGGTACATCGAATAATCCATTTTATTATTTTTTTGTGCAAATGAGACCATAACAATTAATATTGCTAAAATGCTAAATACTTTTCTAAATTTCATCCTAAATTTATTTTTTGTTTTCTACTTGTAAGATGATCTAAGAGGAGAAAAGGTTGTGTGATGTAGTGTTAAATATTTGTAAAATAAAAAAAGACAATCGTAATGATTGTCTTTTTTGCTCCTCCTCTTGGGCTCGAACCAAGGACCCTCTGATTAACAGTCAGATGCTCTAACCAACTGAGCTAAGGAGGAGTATCGTTATCGATATTGTGATGCAAATATAGAGCAAATTTTATTACTTCCAAATCTTAAAACTATTTTTTTTTGCGCTGAAAGTCGCTAAAACAAACAACTCTTTGAAAATGAATTAGAAATAATTTTATTCAACGTTATTTGTAATGATAAAATATCCCTTGTTGGGTTGCTGTCCACAAAGGAGCTTTTTTATTTGCCGCTTTTAAGGCACTTGACGCCCAAGTATTGCACGTAAAAAATAAGCTATAACTTCCTTTCGCTTCATAAAATGCATCACGCTCTCCATAAACTGCATCTGTTTCAACCAATTCTACTTTAGAATTTTGATCTAAATCAAATGAATTTTTAATATATACGATCAGATTTTGATACTCTTCTAAACTCAAAGAGATTCTTTTGCAATCTTCGCCAACTGTCATATTATCATAAAAAGTAGTGTGCATCGCTGAATCTCCTAACCAAAAAGCAGCATTAAAAGCTGTTGTAAGTTTAAGATCATTCCATTCTGGCGTATCCAAATAAAAACCTTTATCTCCCCAACCAAAAGCAATGTATTTATATTCTTTCTTCGATTTTGTATCGGAAAATGGTACGAAAAATGACCAATCAATTGCTTCAGATTTCACAGGAACCACAATATCTGTATGTACACCATTTGTTAAAATATAAGCCGTTATTTGATCTGTTGATTTCTGTTTTTCTTTGTGCACAGGAATTAACGGCAACAAAACCACTGCAAGCAAGTATACCATAACAAGTAATACTAAAGTAGCTAAGGATTTTAGTAGTATTCGTAAGATTTTTATCATCGTAATGGATTAATTAGCTAAAATAAAGAAAATCGCGAAAAGCTTTTGTTAATTAGTTCTCTATTTTTTTAGTATATTTAATTCACTTTTAATTAATACAAATGAAATACTTACTATTGCTCTTTATTCCTTTCATGACTTTTGCTCAAGAAAAATTCAAGGTCGAATATGAAATTAGAAATTTTGTAACCATTTCAAATACATCACCCGAAAAGGCAAAACAATTAGAAGAAGCTTATTCAAAACCTAAATTCTATGAATTATTTGTTGATAAAGATAAATGTTTATCCAAAGAACTTCAACGAATTGATAATTCTCAGGGAAGTAGAATGACTATATTTACCGTTGAAGGAGATGTAGTTGACAAACAAACATATTTAGATTTTAATTCTAACGAAAAAATCATTGAAAAAAGCGTTGATGGAAAAGCTTATTTGGTTAGTGATATAATCGAAAATAATGATTGGAAACTTACAAAAGAGACTAAAATTATTAATGGTTATAAAGTAAGAAAAGCTATCTTAAACAACGATATTCATCTTGTAGAAGCCTGGTTTTCAAAGGATATTAAAAGTAAATGTGGACCTAATAAATATAATAATTTACCAGGTTTAATTTTAGAAGTAAAATCTACAGTTATAGAAAAACCAACAACTTTTACAACGATAAGACTAGAATCTATCAAACTTGACAATAAAATATTAATTCAGAAACCGAGTAAAGGGGGTCAAATGAATGATGTGGAATTCAAAGTTTTTATCGGTGATTATTACAGAAAAATTGATGAAAAGTTTAAAGAATCTCAAAAACAAGGTGTTGACAAAACTTAAAAAAACCTGCTCTATTGAGCAGGTTTTTTTATTAATTTGATTCGTTGTAAAGTGTATTATGATCTTTATCCAAGAAGTTAAATTGTAAGTATTTGTACGCATCTCTTGGCACAATCTTAATCCACTTTTTATGCTTAAAAAACCATTTCATCTGAATGCTTGGTAATCCATGTTGTAAATAAGCCGCTACGAAAGGATGCACATGCAATGACATTTTTCGTAAATCCTTATCTTTTCTGTCAAGGATATTCAAGAGCACTTGTTCAATTTTATCAATTGTAACGATAGGTGCTTCTACTTCATTCGATTCTTGGTTGGGATTTTCTTCAGTCGTTATAAAATTCACCTCTGGGCGAACTCGTTGTCTTGTGATCTGAATCAATCCAAATTTACTTGGTGGCAAAATCTTATGTTTTGCTTTTTCTTTCGACATTTCAGCTCTCAGATGCTCAAACAATTCTTTTTTATGTTCTGCATCAGTCATGTCTATAAAATCGACCACAACAATTCCTCCCATATCGCGTAAGCGTAACTGACGTGCAATTTCAGAAGCAGCAATTTTGTTTACGGCAAAAGCTGAATCTTCTTGATTTTTAGAGTTACGAGAAATATTTCCCGAGTTTACATCAATTACGTGTAACGCTTCTGTGTGTTCAATCACGAGGTAAGCACCTTTAGATTGAGGAATAGTTACCGTTTTACCAAAAGCTTGTTTGATTTGTCTTTCGACATTAAACTTTTCGAAAATTGGAACAAAAGGATCTTCATATTCTTTCACCAAATTTACTTTATCTGGTGCTATGACTTCCAAATACTCGCGCATTTCGTCAGCTAATTCAGCATCATCAACAGAAATTTTAACAAAATCATCGTTAAAATTATCTCTCAAGATAGAGGAAGCTCTGTCCATTTCACTAAGAATTTTAGAAGGAGCTTTCTTTTTCTGAAGATTTTTGAAAACTTGTGTCCATTTGTTCAACAAATAAGCCAAGTCTGCTTGTAATTCTTCAGCATTTTTATCTTCAGCAACAGTTCTGATGATCACTCCGAAGCCTTCGGGTGTTAAACCTTCTAAAATTTTGATTAAACGATCGCGCTCTGGTTTTTGTTTGATTTTTTGTGAAATCGAAACACGTTCCGAGAAAGGAACTAAAACTAAATAACGACCAGCAATTGAAATTTCAGAAGTAATTCTTGGTCCTTTCGTATGGATTGGTTCTTTTGTAATTTGAACTAAAACGGAATCACCTGGTGCAAAGATTTCTGTAATCAGACCATCTTTGTCAATTGGTTTTTCCATACGGAAGTTTTTCAATTTTTCGGTTTTGTACGTTCCATTTGCTACAATTTTGTTGTAAGCATTTGACGAACGTATTTGTGGACCTAAGTCATGATAATGTAAAAATGCATCTTTCGAATAACCAATGTCAACAAAGGTTGCATTTAAACTGGGAGCTAATTTTTTGATTTTACCCAAGTAAATGTCGCCAACTGCAAAGCCATCATTTGCAGTGTCTTGATGAAATTCCATCAAGCGACCTTCATCTAAAACTGCGATGCGTACTTGATCAGCTAAGGCTGAAATCACTAATTCTTTACTCATCAAAAAATTATGTTTTTAAAAATGATAAAAGCACTTTCCAAAATTTCCATTGAAAAGTGCTATCTTGTAAAAAGACTAAAATTATTAATAGCGAGCTACTAATTATTTTTTCTTTTTGTGTCTGTTAAGACGACGACGTTTTTTGCGTTTGTGCGTCGCTACCTTATGTCTTTTACGTTTTTTTCCGCTTGGCATGATACAATTATTTTATTGTTATTTGATTACGTTTGCTTCACTAGTCTTTACATCTTCGATGAAAGTCTTAGCTGGTTTGAATGTAGGAACGTTGTGAGCTGGAATAATAATAGACGTACCTTTTGTGATATTTCTACCTGTTTTTTCTGCTCTAGTTTTAATAGTAAAAGATCCAAATCCTCTTAAGTATACATTTTCTCCTTCTACTAATGATTTAATCACCTCCTCCATAAACGATTCTACCACTCTTTGAGTATCGCTCTTTTCAAGTCCTAATTTACTTGAAATGTTATTTACTATTTCTGCCTTTGTCATAATTCCTCTTATTATTCTTAAATTTGAAAGCGGGTGCAAATATAACGAATGTATCTCAACAAAAAAACATTTTAATAGTTTTTATGAACTTCAACTATCTGATTTTGTCATATTTTGACAAAAATAAACGAGATTTACCATGGCGTCATACAAAAGACCCTTTTCGCATTTGGTTATCGGAAATAATTCTCCAACAAACAAGGGTTGACCAAGGTATGAAATTTTACAATAATTTCATACAAGAATTTGATACAATTTTTGATTTGGCAAATGCAGAGGAGCAAAAAGTCCTAAAACTCTGGCAAGGATTAGGTTACTATTCGCGTGCAAGAAATTTACATTACACTTCGAAAGTGATTTCTGATGAATTAAATGGACATTTTCCTACAAATTTCAACGATTTAAAGAAACTAAAAGGAATTGGAGATTATACAGCAGCTGCTATTTCATCAATTGTTTACAATGAAGCTGTCCCTGCAGTAGATGGTAATATGTTTCGTGTTTTTGCTCGATATTTTAATATTGAGGATGATATAAGCTCACCTAAAACCAAGAAAATATTTTGGGATTTAGGTTTAGAAATCATTGATAAAAAACGTCCAGGAGATTTTAATCAAGCCGTAATGGATCTTGGCGCAACGATTTGTACGCCTAAACAACCAAAGTGTGAAATTTGCCCTTTAAACGAATCGTGCGAAGCTCTTCGGTTGAATAAAGTGACCGAACTTCCTGTAAAGTTAAAAAAGACAAAAGTGTCGAATCGCTTTTTACATTTTATCATTATCGAAAATGAATCAACAATTGCTTTTTCAAAACGAACGGGTAATGATGTTTGGAAAAATTTATTCACTTTTCCTAAAATTGAAACTGAAACTGATTTATTGGATAAAGGTTGGATTTTAGATCAAAATCTTGAAAATAAACTAACTTTCATAGACGAAGAAAAACATGTTTTATCCCATCAAAATTTATTTATAAAATATTGGAAATTAAATGTATCTTTAAATGAAATAACAAAAATGAAAGCAGAAAATAATTTTGAAATGATTTCTCTAAATAATCTCGAAGATTATCCGCTTCCAAAACCAATAGAAAAATTTATAAATAAACATTATTTGGATTAACTTTGTATGTTACAAGCCACTAAAAACCTATAGCTATGAATGGAACAACGAATAAAGTACTTTTGATTGGGAACTTAGGTGATGATGTAAAATTGCATCATTTTGATGAACAAAATTGCATTGGACGATTTCCTATTGCCACAACAGAATCGTACATTTCGAGGACAGGAGAACGTATTACTGAAACAGAATGGCACAATATTGTGACACGAAATAAGTTGGCAGAATTATGTGATCGTTATCTAAAAAAAGGAGATAAAGTTTTTGTTGAAGGACGTATCAAAACTCGTAAATGGGACGATAATGGACAAATGCGTTATACAACAGAAATTGTTGCCAACTCTATCGAATTTTTAACACCAAAAATTGATCATGAGCAACGACAAACAATGCAAAACGAACAAAACAAAGTTCAGAAAACACAAGAAAATACAACAATTGAACCTCCTTTTATCGATGAAGGAGAGGACGATTTGCCTTTTTAGAAATTAAATTATTAAATGAATTTTACAAAATCTAGCGTTTTACGTTATACCATGAATTTTAAAACTATAATAGCATTATGTAGTAGTGCTATTTTTTTTGTGTCATGTAATAAAAGCGAGGATATCGCCAAGCCTTTGGGACAAGTGCGCCTTGAATATCCTGAGCAAACTTACCTTACATTTAAAGAAAATGTTCCTTATACATTTCAATATTCTAATTTTGGGAAAATTATAGAAGGGAAAAAAACAAACTCTTTTAATATTGTTTATCCAAGCATGAAAGCAACGATTTACTTGACTTATTTTCCAGTTCAATCACCTCAAGATTTAATCATTCAAATTAAAGAAAGTGAAAGCTTTGTACAAGAACAGACGGTTAAAGCCAGCTTTATTTCGCCTCAAGAATTTTCTTTTCCAGAAAGAAAGGTTTTTGGTACTATGTATGAGTTAGGAGGAGAATCCGCAATTAACATTCAATTTCATGCAACCGATAGCCTCAAGAATTTTTTGGCAGGTTCGGTATATTTCAAAACTCAACCAAAGCCAGATTCATTAGCTCCTGCAGTTGATTACATCAAGAAAGATGTAAAAAAATTGTTAGAAACCTTAGAATGGAAAAAATAAAATGCGTTGGTAAATAAAAACAATTAATTTTGTAGTCATTTAAAAATTAGAACATAATCAAATTTAAAATAATATGTTAATACAGATAGCTACCTTAATGCTTAGTTTGATGCTTTTAGTAATGTTGCACGAACTTGGACATTATGTTACAGCACGATGGTTTGGCGTTCGAGTAGAACGTTTCTTTTGTTTTTTCGATGTGAAATTTGCCATTTGGAAAAAGAAAATTGGAGATACCGTTTATGGGATCGGTTGGTTACCACTTGGAGGTTATGTAAAACTTTCGGGAATGATTGACGAGAGCATGGATTTGGAACAAATGAAACAAGAACCAAAACCCTACGAGTTCCGAGTAAAACCAGCTTGGCAACGATTAATTATTATGTTAGGTGGTATTATTGTCAATATCATTTTAGCAATGATTATTTATGCTGCACTTTTTATTTCGCAAGGAAAAAGTTTTATTGATGTAAATAAAATGCAATATGGAATTGAAGCAAATGAAACACAAACAAAATTTGGTTTACAGAAAGGTGATATTCCTGTTGGTGTAAATGGTGTAAAATATCAAGCACTAAACGAAATAGGCAAAGAAGCTTTGTTGGGAGGTGAAACTTTAGATGTAAAACGTGATGGACAAGAAGTATCATTGCCAATTACAGAAGATTTTAGAACAGAAATCTTGAATGCTAAAGGAAATTTCTTTATTCCGCAAAGTCCAACTGTTGTTGATTCTATCGTGGATAATAGCGCTGCCCAAAAAGCAGGTCTATTAAAGGGTGATAAAATTATTGCAGTGGATGGGTTTACAACACCTTTATTTTCTGATTTTAAAAACAAATTGAAAGATTACAAAGGAAAAACGATTTCTTTAAGTATCGAAAGAAAAGGTGAACCTATTGAATTGATGGTAAATGTAGATAAAGATGGTACAATCGGTTTTAATGCTTCTACTGAATATGTACAATCATTAATTTCGAGAGAAGATTATACAATAGGAGAAGGTATTGCAAAAGGAATTGTAGAGCCTTTTGAAGCAATTGCAACACAAGTACGTGGTATTGGAACATTATTCCAAGTAAAAGATGGTCGTAAGCAAGTTGCGGGTCCGATTGGAATGGTAAAACAAATGCCAACAGAATGGAACTGGTTATTTTTCTGGTCATTTACAGCAATGATTTCTGCCTGGTTAGCCTTTATAAACTTACTACCAATACCTGGTTTAGACGGTGGACACGCTGTTTTTGCGATCTATGAAATGGTCACTGGAAAAAAACCAAGTGAAAAAGTTTTAGAAAAAGCACAAATGATTGGTGTTGTAATTATCTTAGGATTAATGATTTTCATCTTCGGTAATGATATTATCAATATGATTTTTCAATAAAATTTAAAATATTTTTTGTGGGTGTAAAAAATACTATTATATTTGCACCCACAATTAAGCAACATTCCTCCTTAGCTCAGTTGGTTAGAGCATCTGACTGTTAATCAGAGGGTCCTTGGTTCGAGCCCAAGAGGAGGAGCTTTTTTAGTAAAAAGTCAAACAAAGACTTAAAAATAAATTTACAAAATATCGGATTTTCCTCCTTAGCTCAGTTGGTTAGAGCATCTGACTGTTAATCAGAGGGTCCTTGGTTCGAGCCCAAGAGGAGGAGCAAAAAAGACAATCATTACGATTGTCTTTTTTTATTTTATAGTCATTTCAACTGAATGATTGTTTAGCCAATCTTTAGCCATTTCAAAGGCAGAAATGTGTTTGTTTACTTCAATTGGATGAGCTTTTAAAGCTTTTAAATAATGTTGATTAATCAAATCAATAGTGTATCGCTCAGCTTGTTTTAGTTGCTGATTTTCTCTATTTGAACGATAATAATCGTTTTCATTAATAAATGTAAAATAATCTTGGACCAATTCCCATAACTCAGGAACTCCTTTTCCGATTAATCCAGATCCGATAATCGATTTTCTTTTCCATTGAGATGCTTTTGTTGGTAAAAACTGTAATGAGCGTACAATATCTAATTTTGCGTCTTTCACTAATTTTTCTTGAAATGAATCGGATTTGTTGACAAAAATTAGATCTGCCATTTCCATTATTCCTCGTTTAATCCCTTGTAAATCGTCTCCAGAACCAGGAAGTTGTAGGAAAAGAAAAAGATCTGAAATCTCGTTTACAAGTGTTTCCGATTGTCCAACTCCAACAGTCTCGATTAAAATATTTTCGAAACCAGCAGCTTCGCATAGTAAAATAGCTTCATAGGTACGCGATGTAATTCCGCCTAAAGAGCCATTAGAAGCGCTTGGACGAATGTATGCGTTTTCTTCTCGGGATAGATCTTCCATTCGAGTTTTATCGCCTAAGATACTTCCTTTAGACAAAGAGCTACTTGGATCGATTGCAAGAATAGCAACTTTTTCTCCTTGTTGAACGATATACTTTCCTAAAGACTCAATAAATGTACTTTTTCCAACACCTGGAATTCCTGTAATAGCAATCCTTTTAGATGTTTTGGAAGTGGGTAGTAAGCTAATAACTTGATGTGCTAAATTAAGGTCATCTAATCGATTACTTTCCGCAAGTGTAATTGCTCTTGATAAGGCAAATCGATCACCGTCTTTAATTTTTTGTGCAAGTATTTCTGGTTCTATTTTTCGCATAAGACATAATCTTAAATTAAAGATAGAATCTTAATCAAGAATAAAAAAATATAAAGTTAATTTTGATAGGATATTTTATATAGCTCTTCTATTAATATAGATTTTAAAAGAAAGGTATAAATTAAGTTACTGGTTGTAAATGAATAGGATATGTTTTTATAAAACAGAATTATTATTTTTTTTGTTCTTCTTTTATTCTTTTTACAAAAACAGAAGGTGATTCGTTCATAATTTGAGTAAAAATAGTGGTAAAAGTACTATGAGAAGTGAATCCACAGTCACTTGCTAAATAACTCACTTTTGTATTGATGTACTTCGGTTCATTTTTTAAACGGTTGACGATATAGTTTATTCTTAACTCATTCAAGTAAGTATTAAAAGGTTTTTGCCGATGAGTTTTAATCACTTCAGAAAGGTATTTCGTATTTGTTTTAAACTGTTTTGATAGTACAGCAAGATTTATGTCCTTTTTGATAAAATCATTATTTTTCTCAAATTGCTCTAACTTTCGTAACAAATCGTTTTCTGTTTTTGAGGAGATACTCAGATTACTAACGATTTTTTCTTTCCGTATATCTTGTTGTGGAGTAGATTCAGATTCTATATTTCCTGTTGATTTAATTTCTACAATTTTTTTAGCAGCAACTTCGTTCTTTACAGTTTTTATTTTATCATTATTCGTACTTAACTCAATCTCTTGAATAATTTTATTTTTTTTATTTTTTTTATTTTTTGAGATAAAGTAAATAATTAAGCCTAAAATGATTAAAGCTGAAATAACGAAAGAAATGATTATCCAATTGTCCATTTTGTAAAATATAATTCCGAATAAATGAAATAAAACTAATTAGAAATCAATAAAATAATTGATAAATACTAATTCTTTTTAGTGTAAAAATACTCCGAAATTTTGAAATAAAAAAGGCTAACTTTATGAGTTAGCCTTTTTCTGAAATTCATTTTTAGTTGGAGAACAGCCACACCCTTTAGAGCAACCTCCTCCTTTTGAACTAAATGAGTTTCTTATTAATTTAACAATATACCAAATAGCAAATCCAAAAAGAAATGCAATAAAGCCATATTGTATCCAAATATTGTCCATAGGATTATTTTAATAAATGATAAGCAATAAATGCAACAATATATGCCAAACCAGTCATAAATCCTGTCTGAATCAGTGTCCATTTCCAAGAATTTGTTTCTCTTTTTACAATCGCGATAGTGCTCATACATTGCATTGCGAAAGCGTAGAATAATAACAACGAAACTCCTGTTGCAAGATTATATGCAGGTTCACCTGTATTTTGGTTGATTTCTGATTGCATACGATGAAGTAAACGATCTTTTTGACCATCGTCTTCCACATCAACTTCGCCTAAACTATAAACAGTTGACATTGTTCCGACAAATACTTCACGGGCAGCAAAGGAAGAAATCAAACCAATTCCCATCTTCCAATCATATCCCAACGGTTCTACAACTGGTTCTATAACTGCTCCTAATCTTCCTAAGTATGAATGTTCTAATTTATAAGAAGCAATTTCATTGGCTAAATCATCTTCATCCATTTTTGGGTGATGAGCAGTAACTATCTCTTCTGCATTTTTAAATTGTTCTCCTGGTCCAAATGTTCCTAAAACCCATAGAATAATCGAAATTGCAAATATTATTTTACCAGCATCAATCAAGAAACCTAATGTTTTTTCCCATACATTAATTCCAACATTTTTCCAATCAGGAAGTTTGTACGTTGGCATCTCTAAAATCAAGAAACTTTTATGTTTTGCTTTTATAATTAAGTTCAGTAAAATAGCACTTCCCAAAGCTCCTACAACACCTAATATGTACATCACAAATAAGGCCAAGGCTTGGTAACTGAAACCAAATATTTTTTCGTCAGGAATTACCAAGGCAATCAGAACGATATAAATAGGCAAACGAGCAGAACACGTCATAAATGGGGTGACAAGTATCGTTAATAAGCGTTCTTTGTCATTTTCGATGTTACGCGCAGACATAATTGCTGGTACTGCACAAGCAGCGCCCGAGATTAATGGTACAACACTTTTTCCACTTAATCCAAAAGGTTTTAACCATCTATCCATCAAATATACAACACGGCTCATGTATCCCGTTTCTTCCATAATCGAAATGAATAAAAACAAAATGGCAATTTGAGGAACAAAAACAGCAATACCTTCTATTCCTGGTATTATAGCGCCGCCAACTATTTCATTGATGGGTCCTTCGGGTAAAAAACTAATTACTTTTTCATCAAACCAACCAAACAGGTCTTCAACCATTGTCATTAATGGAGCTGACCATGCGTAAACAGCTTGAAAGATTAATAATAAAATCCCTAAAAAGATAACATAACCAAAGACTGGATGAATTAAGATTTTGTCAATTTTATCAGTTAAAGTTTCATTTCCTTCGAATTTATAAGAAATGATGGTATTTAATTTCTCCTCTAAAATTTTATTTCGATCTAAAGCTTCTTTTACTTGTAAACGCTTCGAAATAATAGCGTTTTCTTTTTTTATTGCTTCTAATTTATCTTGCTTCTCTTTTGATAGAAAAGGAACTTCTTTTTGCGATAGATATTGCCAAGCTTGATAATTAGAATCTAATTGAAATTCATTTTTTACATTCTCTACGACTGAAAGATATTCTTTCGTGATTGCATAATGATTAGTGTAATCGGTTGCTTTTTTAGTGAAAGCATCTACCAATTCATCGATACCTTCGCTTGTACGAGCGTTTGTTAAGTATATTTTAGTTTGAAGAAAATCTTCTAATTTTGGTAAATCAATATTAAGGCCTTTGCTCTTAATTTCGTCTTTCATGTTAATGACAAAAATCGCAGGAACATCTAAATCTCGAACTTGTTGATACAATAAAATCGAACGTTTTAAATTTGATGGTTCACCTATAACAATGGCTAAATCAGGATAATGTTTATCGGTTTTGTTTCCTAAAGTTTTGAAAACAATTTCTTCATCCAAAGAACTTGGATAAATAGTATACGTTCCTGGGAAATCTGTAATGAAAAATTTGTTTCCATTTCGTTCAATATTCCCCTCACGTTTCTCTACCGTCACACCAGGATAATTTCCTACTTTTTGACGAAGATTTGTAAGCTTATTAAATAACGAAGTTTTACCAACATTTGGGTTACCAATTAAGGCAATTTTATAATGATTCATTATTTCTTTGTTATCAAGATTTTATCGGCTTCGTTTCTTCTTAATGCTAAAACAGACTTGTTCGATACAATACTGATGCAAATAGGACCACCAAAAGGAGCTTTGTTTTTAACCAGTAAATTAGTACCTGGGACAAAACCCATTTCATAAAATTTTGCAGGAACATCTTCAGTCGTAAAACCAATTACAACAGCTTGTTCACCAATTTTTAAATCTTTTAAAGAATAATTTTCAACCATCTCTACCAATCTATCTTTGATTTTCATTGCAAAGATATGTTATTTTTAATTAATCCAAATAGAAGATATGTCATAGTTTTTTCATCTTTCTAACTAAATTTCAATCAATTCAAGTTCTTAAATTCAAAATTTTGATTATCTTTGCACTCAATTTTCATTTATAAACATTAATTTATGTACGCAATTGTAGAGATAGCAGGGCTTCAATACAAAGTTGAAAAAGACCAACAATTGTTTGTAAACCGTTTAGCAGGTGAAGCAGGAGAAGAAGTAAAATTCGATCGTGTTTTATTAACTGATAACGGAGCAATCACTGTCGGCGCCCCAGTTATAGACGGAGTTACCGTAGTAGCTAAAATCGTTGAACACGTGAAAGGAGACAAAGTAATCGTTTTCAAGAAGAAAAGAAGAAAAGGTTACCAAAAGTCTAACGGACATCGTCAACAATTCACTAAAATTGAAATTGCTTCAATCGGTTAAGATTGAGCAGAGATTAATTATTAACTCTTAAAAACAAAACGAAATGGCACATAAGAAAGGGGTCGGAAGTTCGAAAAATGGTCGTGAATCACATTCGAAACGTTTAGGTGTTAAAATTTTTGGTGGACAAGCAGCAATCGCTGGTAACATTATTGTTCGTCAAAGAGGTACTCAACATCATCCTGGTGATAATGTAGGAATCGGTAAAGATCACACATTATTCGCTTTAGTTGACGGAAAAGTTGTTTTCACTAAAAAACGTAACGATAGATCTTACGTTTCAGTTGAACCATTATCTTAATTGATAATTCGACAGCGAAAACGCTAACAATATAAAAGCTCGAACTTATTGGTTCGAGCTTTTTTGTTTTTTATTGTAATTAAAACAAATGAAATTATTAAGATTAAAATACCTAAACAAAATATAAGGATCCAAAAAACAAGTGAAATTTCTGAAAGCTTTATTTCAAATTTACTATAATTACCTCTTGCTGCAAACATTGCAATCGCATAAATAAGCATTAGAATTGATAAAGATAACAACCCAATTCCTGTTTTGAATAGCATTTTATTTATTGATTTTTTAGACATAATTATTAATAATAATCTAAAATACAACTTATTTCAACTAAAAAAGCATCCAATTTCTTGAATGCTTTTGATTTTATATTTTGGTGAGAAGCTTAATTTCGACAAGCTCAATGCCAGCTTCTTAAAATTCTCACATTTTCGAATTAACTAATTCGTTAATTAACTTTCTTCTTCTGTTTCAACTCCCCAACCTTGTGCCGTTAAAGGAACCATTTGTTCGCTTCCTCGGGTAATTAAGTAATTTTCTTCGTTTTTACCAGTTACATGTCCAATCACCGTTAAATGTGGGTTTCCTTTTATTTTCTCAAAATCTTTTTGATCAATTGTAAACAACAATTCATAATCTTCTCCACCGCTTAAAGCGCATGTAATTGGATTGATTTTGAATTCTTCGGCAGTGCGAATGACAACAGAATCCAACGGAATTTTTTCTTCGTAAATATTGATTCCAACACCACTTTCTTTTGATAAATGAATAATCTCAGAAGATAATCCATCCGAAATATCAATCATAGAAGTTGGTTTTACTTTCAATTCTTTCAAAAGATTGATGATATCTAATCTTGCTTCAGGTTTTAGCTGACGTTCAATTAAATAGGAATAGTTTTCAAAATCAGGTTGATTGTTTGGATTTACTTTCGATACTTGAGCTTCGCGTTCCAAAACCTGTAGACCAAGGAAAGATGCACCTAAATCACCAGAAAGTACAACCAAATCATTTTCTTTTGCTCCACTTCTGTACGCCAAATCTTTTTCAGGAGCCGAGCCAATTGCGGTCATGCTTAGTACAAGTCCACTAACAGATGAAGTGGTGTCACCACCAACGATATCGATTTTGTATTTGTCACATGCGTATTTCATACCATTGTAAATTTCATCAACAGCTTCTATCGTAAAACGATTTGAGATTGCCATCGAAACCAAAATTTGTTTTGGAATAGCATTCATTGCCAAAATATCACTAATTGCAGTTACAACAGCTTTATATCCCAAATGACGCAAAGGCATGTACGACCAACTAAAGTTAACACCTTCTACCAACATGTCTGTTGATACAACAATTTTGTCCTTTTTGTAATCAAGAACAGCAGCATCGTCGCCAATTCCTTTGATAGAGCTTTCTAACTTGATTGGAAAACCTTCTTTAATTTGATGAATTAAACCAAATTCACCGATTTCGGCTAAACTTGTTTTTGAAACGTTTTTATCTTCTAACATGATTTTATTTTTGATTGAAAATTGAAGGATCTATATTTTCTGAACGAAAAGGTAAATTGATAATGTCTTGTTTTGACATTGCTTTGATTGTTTGTCCTTCAAATGATTTTTTAATATTTTCGACCATTTCAGTTGGTGGTGCCTGCATTTTTCTTTTCGACATCGAAAACCAAACACCTGTCAATTCAGAATGGCAAAGATGTACTCCATCTTGGTTATACAAATTGTGAATAAATTGATAAATCATTCCATCTTCTGACATTCCACCAATTTCAACCGAAATATAAATTTCTTCACCTTCCATAGCTTCCTTAAAAAATGAAAATTGTTCGTGTAAAATTGCTGGACCAATACCATATTCAGCTAAGTTATTCATCGAAACACCAAAATCTCTTAAAAAAGCAATTCGAGCAAAGCTTGTGAAATTCATATATGAAGCATTCGCTAAATGACGATTAGCGTCTAAATCTGACCATCGAACAATGGTTTTCTGGAAATATTTATTATTCATGAATTGAAATTTATGAAGTGCAAAGTTACGGATAAGAATTTATTCAAAAATGAATATATTTTTAATCAGCTTAAATTAAAAAAACACAATAATATTTAACTTCAAATTAATTTTACACGCTATTTATTTCGTATATTTAGGGAGCTAATAAAGAGATAGATTATGAAAAAAATATTATTTCCAACCGACTTTTCCGAGACAGCAAATAACGCATTTTTGTATGCGTTGAATTTGGCAGAAAATCAAAATGCAGAGTTGTATATTTTACACGCCTTTCAATATCCAATTGTGAATGCAGGAATTGATGCTGGCATTTTACAAAATGTATATGATACCATTGAATTGAATAAATTTGAAAATCTAAAAGATCACATTCCTTTTCTTAGAAAATTAGCAGGGGATAATGGTTTTGGTGACGTGGAAATGAAATTTTTTATTAAAGAAGGGATGCTTTCATTCGTTTTACCAAATTTTATAGAAGAAGAGAAAGTTGATTTTGTAGTGATGGGAACAACAGGAAATACAGGATTTGATAAAGTACTTTTTGGTTCGAATACGATGAATGCAATTAAACATTTGAAAATTCCAGTTTTGAGTGTTCCGCATGGATATGAATATAAAGGAATAAAAAGCATCGGTTTTACAACAATTTTTGAAGATAAGGACCGTAAAGCCTTAGATTATTTAACAGAAATTGCATATCGATACAAAGCCAAAGTTCATTGTTTACATGTTTCTAAAGATGGAAATTACGATGTCCCTACGCTTAATCATTGGAAAGAATATTACAAAGACGAACCTGTAGATTTTTCTATTTATACAGCAGACGAATCTGTTGATGCAGTTTTAGAATTTATAAAAGAAGAAAAAATTGATTTATTAACAGTGGTAAGTCGCAATAAAGGATTTTTCGAGAAATTATTTTCACCAAGTTTTACCAAAACAATTCTTTCTCAAAATAAAGTACCATTATTTGTTTTTCACGAATAGCGACAATTTTTAGAAAATAACAAAAGCTTAATTATTTTGATAGATTGAGCTTTTTTTTCGCGTAGAACTAAAATTATTCGTAACTTTTGTGTACAAAACACAAAAAAATGAAAAAAATATTGTTCCCAACAGATTTTTCTGAGACGGCTAATAATGCGTTTTTATATGCTCTTAACCTTGCGAAAAGTATAGATGCACAAGTTTATGTATTGCACGTTTATGAACTACCAATGATTACTGGTACTTTGAGTGCAGGTTTAATTCAGAATGTATATGAAACTGTAGAATTAGGAAGTTTTAATAACTTCAAAGATAATATTCCGCAATTAAGGGAAATAGCAGATAAAAACGGATTAAATGAAATTCCAATTAAATTTATTTTAGAAGAAGGAAATTTCTTGTATATATTACGCGAAATCATTGGCGAAGAAAGTGTTGATTTTGTGGTAATGGGAACAGATGGAAATACAGGGATAGAAAAAATGCTTTTTGGTTCCAATACTATTAATGCAATTACATCGATGAAAATTCCTATCTTAAGTATTCCGAATGGAATGATATTCAAAGGATTTAAGAATATAGGTTTTACAACTGTTTTTGATCAAAAAGATAAAGAAGCCTTGAAATATTTGCTTGAAATAGCAAATCGTCATCATGCAAAAATTCATTGTATGCATGTTTCTAAAGACGGAAAATATAATAAACAAGCAATGAAAGATTGGCAAAATCAATTTGCAGGAGACCCAATTTTTTTTGAAATTTATCATGATGCGGATCCTGTAAATGCGGTTTTAGATTTTATCAAAGAAAAAGAAATTGATTTGTTAACCGTTGTTAGTCGAAACAAAGGTTTCTTCGATAAGATATTTTCGCCTGGATTTACAAAAAAAATAGCAAACAAAAATATAACACCTTTGTTCGTTTTTCACGAACAAAAAGCATAAAAGGAGATGTGAAAACATTTCCTTTTTTTATTAAAAATTTCTGTTAAAAATAAAACTTTACCTTTGCTCCGTGAAAAAAATAGCCATTGTAGGAGGTGGTGCAGCAGGATATTTTGTTGCAGCAAACCTTGGAAAAACTGTAGGACAACAAACTGTATTGTTTGAACAAGCAAATTTACCACTACAAAAAGTACGTATTTCGGGTGGAGGAAGGTGTAATGTAACTCATGCATGCTTTGATCCATTGGATTTAGTAGAGTTTTACCCACGTGGGAAAAAGGAATTACTAAGTGTTTTTTATACATTTCAGCCAGGCGATACAATGGCGTGGTTTGATGAACGCGGAGTTGAATTGAAAATTGAAGATGATAATCGTATTTTTCCAGTAAGCGATTCATCTCTTTCTATTATCGAAGCGTTAACTAAAGCGGTTGATCAAAATAAAGTTCAATTAAATTTTTCGGATGGCGTACAAGAAATCAATAAAGTTAATGAAGGTTATGAATTGATTACAAAATCAGGAAAGTATTTTTTTGAAACAGTAATTATTACAACAGGAAGTACACCAAAATTCTGGAAAAGTTTGAAAAACTTAGGTTTGAAGATAATTCAACCTGTTCCTTCTCTATTTACATTTAATTGCAAAGATCCAAGAATCGAAGGGTTGATGGGGATTTCATTCGAAAATGCAGAAGTTAAAATCAATCAACAAAAGTTAGAGGCAGAAGGACCTTTGTTAATAACACATTGGGGATTTAGTGGTCCTGCTATTTTGCGTTTATCAGCTTGGGGAGCTTTAAAATTGAACGAAAGTAATTATAAATTCGAAGCTGAAATTAATTTTGTCAATCAATCTAAAGAAGAAATAGTTTCTTTTTTGAATAATAAGAAACAAGTTGATGCAAAGAAGAATGTACACAAAAACAATCCATTTGATTTTCCTAAACGCTTTTGGTTGAGTATTCTGAATTATTGCAACATAGCCGAAAATAAAGTATATGCCGACTTGTCGAAGAAACATATCGAAGCTTTAGCATCAGAATTAACACAAGGAAAATACCAAATAAATGGTAAAAGCACATTCAAAGATGAGTTTGTGACTGCTGGAGGAGTTGATTTGAAAGAAATTGATTTTCATTCGATGGAAGCTAAAAAATTACCTCATTTGTTCATGGCAGGAGAAGTTTTGAATATTGACGCAATTACTGGAGGTTTTAATTTTCAGGCTTGTTGGTCTGAAGGGTATGTTATATCCGAAAAAATCAAAGAAATTTATCAATAGTGTATATTTTACACAATTAATATTATGGCTGAAAGCCTTAAGTATAAAGTATTTTTTAAAATTTATTATGTTAACATAACATTATTATAAAATTATGTTATTTTTGTTAAAAGGAATTATTAAAAACGAACAAAAAATATGAAGAAAATTTTCTTAACATTAGCATTGATCGGTCTATCTTCATCTGCTTTTGCAGGAGGTTACCGTGTTGCTTTACAAGGAGTTCGCCAAGCTGCTTTAGGTGGAACTTCTGCAACGCAAACTCGTGATGCGAGTGTGGCGTTTTATAACCCTGCAGGATTAGCTTTTGTAGAGAGCAAATTGAGTATTGCTGTTGGAGGTTTTGGTGTGAAAACTGACGTAAAATGGCAAGATCCAACAACTTTCCAAAAAGCTGAAACGGATAGTAAATTAGGAACTCCAATGTATTTGGCGGTGAGTTACAAACCTGTTGATGATTTAGCGGTAGGGATTAGTGTGACTACTCCATTTGGTAGCTCGGTAACTTGGCCAGAAGATTGGCAAAATAAGGCTAACATCACGCATATCGATTTGAAAGCATTTAATATTCAGCCAACAGTTGCCTATCGTTTTTCAGATTGGTTTAGTTTAGGTTTAGGTTTTATCTATACACATGGATCGGCTAAATTAGAGAAAGTACAAACAGTTGCTGGAAATGATATTAAACTTAGATTAGAGGATAAAGATGCTCATGGTTTAGGATTTAATGTAGGAGCAATGTTCAAACCAACCGAAAAATTCGGAGTTGGATTAGCTTACCGTTCTAATGTAGATGTTTCTGCAAACAAAGGAGATGTGACATGGATGGATGTTCCGGCTGGAATTGCATCTAATGTGCCTTTTAACACAGATAAATGGAATACAACATTACCACTTCCATCTGAATTTACTTTCGGAATGTCTTACAAAGTTCTACCTCAATTAGAGCTTTTTGGAGATGTAGTGTGGCAAAACTGGACACGTTACAAAAGTTTAGATATTAATTTATACAACGACGCGTCAAATACATTCTATACTTCAACGTCAACAAAAAATTGGAAAGACAATACTTTATTCCGTTTTGGAGCAGAATATACATTTAACGAGATGATTACAGGGCGTGTAGGGTATTACCATGATAAATCTCCAGTTCCAGGAGCATATTGGTCTTCAGAAACACCAAGTTCTAATTTAAACTCTGTATCAGCTGGATTAGGATTTAAATTTAACAATGGATTTTACTTAGATTTATTTGGATCTTATGTTCAAGGTGATGAAAGATATATTAATAACATCGAACAAAATTTCTCTGGAGATGTTAAGATGCGTGCAATTAACTTTGGTTTAGGACTAACGTATAACCTTAAATAACACTACAAAATGAAACATTTAAATAAAATAGTTTTAGTTGCTTTAGCTGCTACAATGTTTAGTTGTGATCAAGACTTTGAGCATCCAATCGAGGATATTCAAGTTACAGCAGGTGAAGCTAACTTTTCAAAATATATTGCTTTAGGAAACTCGTTGACTTCTGGTTATAGAGATAATGCATTATACAGATCAGGACAAGAAAATTCTTATCCAAATATGTTAGCTGGATTAATGAAAGCTGCAGGAGGAGGGGAGTTCAAAATTCCTTATATGCCAAATGACACAGGAGGTTTTACAAATTTACCAGGTTTTTCGGGTAAGTTGACTTTGCAAATTGTAAATGGAGCTTTAACACCAGTTCCTACTGCACCAGGAGCAGCGTTAGATATTTTAGCTGATAAAGGGACTTACCAAAACATGGGAGTTCCAGGAGCAAAATCTTATCATTTGGTTGCACCAGGTTATGGAAATCCAGCAGGATTACAAACTGATCCTGTAACAGCGAATCCGTATTTTGTGCGTTTTGCAAGCGGTGCGACAACTTCTGTAGTTGCAGATGCAGTTGCGCAAAAGCCTACATTCTTCTCCTATTGGATTGGAAATAATGATGTATTAGGTTATGCAACATCTGGAGGAGTTGGAGTAGATCATAATGAAACAAATAATGTTGATCCAAGAACGTATGGAGGTTCTGATATCTCTAATGTAAATGTTGTGAAATCTACAATTAATGATGGATTGAAAGCTTTAACTGCTGCAGGAGCAAAAGGAGTAATTGCAAATATTCCTTCTGTAACATCTATTCCATATTTTACAACGGTTCCATACGCACCATTATCGCCTGCAAACCCAAGTTTTGCACCAATGATTGATGAGTTAAATGCAACTTATGCAGGATTAAATCAAGTATTTGATGCGGTTGGTGCTTCTGATAGAAAAATTTCATTTTCTAAAACTGCTGCAAGCGCTGTAGTAATTAAAGATAAAGATTTAGCGGATTTATCAACAACGATTACTGCTGCTTTAATTAAAGCAGGATATGATGCTGGAACAGCGACTTTATTTGGAATGACTTACGGACAAGCGCGTCAAGCGACTGCAAAAGATTTATTGGTTTTAACTTCTTCTTCTGTAATTGGAAAAGTAGATACTAATAGAGTTGGAGAATTAATGAAATTAGGATTAACTCAAGAAGAAGCTGGTAAATTATCGGTAGTTGGTGTTAGTTATCCAATGGCAGATAATTATGTATTAACAGCAAAAGAAACAGCAAAAGCAGAAGCGGCTGTGGTTAAATACAATGCAGCAATTGCTGAATTAGCAACAGCTTATAATTTAGCTTTAGTGGATGCATATTCTGAAATGAAGAAATTAAGTTCTCAATCGGGAATTAAATACTATGGTCAAACATATACAACAACTTTCGTTTCTGGTGGAGCGTTCTCTTTAGACGGAGTTCATTTAACTGGAACTGGATATGCCATTGTAGCAAATATGTTTGCGGATGCAATTAACAAAAAATATCATTCTACTTTAAGACACGTTTATCCAGGAAATTATCCAGGTATAGCAATTCCTTAATAGAATATAGTATAAAAAATCCGCTCATTGAGCGGATTTTTTATTGATAATTTTTTGAAAAACTTTAGTTAGATTCTGCTTCACGCAAAAACTCTTCTGCTTTATCAACCATATTTTTAGATCCACAAAAGAAAGGAATACGTTGATGCAATTCAGTTGGGACGATGTCCATAATACGATTAAACCCATCAGTAGCTTTACCACCAGCTTGTTCTGCAATAAAAGCCATCGGATTACATTCATATAATAAACGCAATTTACCATTTGGGTTATTTGTTCCAGAAGGATAGATGTAAATTCCACCTTTCAACATGTTACGGTGAAAATCTGAACATAATGAACCAATGTAACGAGAAGTGTATGGACGATCTTCTTCATCAGCCTGACAATATTTGATGTAGTTCTTAACACCTTGAGGGAATTTCACATAATTACCTTCATTTACCGAATAAATATTACCATCTTCTGGAATACACATATTAGGATGTGATAAATAGAACGTTCCAATTCCTGGATTCAATGTAAATCCATTCACCCCATTTCCAGTTGTGTAAACCAACATAGTCGATGTTCCGTAAATCACATATCCAGCTGCAACTTGTTTATTTCCTGGTTGTAAAAAATCTGCTTTTGTTACAGGAGTTCCTGGTTCTGTAACACGATGATAGATAGAGAAAATTGTACCAACAGAAACGTTTACATCAATATTAGAAGAACCATCTAAGGGATCAATTAAAACAACATATTTGCTATTTTTTGAATTTTTAGAAGGTTGAATAGCGATGAAATCTTCATTTTCTTCTGAGGCGATTCCACAAACAACTTCACGTTGTGATAAAGTGTCAATGAAAGTTTCATTCGCAAAAACATCTAATTTTTGCTGTTTTTCACCTTGTACATTTTCGTTTCCGAATTCTCCTAAAATGTTAACTAATCCTGCTTTGTTTACTTTGTAATTAACAACTTTTGTTGCTAATTTAATCGAACTCAATAATCTAGATAGTTCTCCAGATGAGTAAATAAAATCTGCTTGATTTTCTATGATAAACTCTCCAAGAGTTTGATGAGAATTTGTGTTCATAATTATGTTTTGCTGGTCAAATATCGGAATAAAAACTCAATTCTACTCATTTCAAACGTTTGAAATTAATCTAAATACATGAAAATCATACTGGAAATTTATTTTTAACTTTAATTAAATTCGGTCAATATATAAGAGGTAGTTTGGTTATATTTGCAAGTTAAATATTTACAAAAAAAATTTTTATAGAAATGAAAGTTTTCAAATTCGGTGGTGCTTCCGTAAAAGATGCAGCCGGCGTTAGAAATGTTGCAGATTTATTGCAATCAGTTGGTTACGAAAATACATGTATAATTGTTTCTGCAATGGGCAAGACGACAAATGCATTAGAGGAAGTAGTCAAACGCTATTTTGAAAAGGATGATTTCGAAAAAACAATTAATGATGTAAAAAAACAACATATTGATTTAGCAATAGAATTGTTTGATAATGCGGATGAGGTTTCGAATGAAATATCTCAATTTTTTGATGATATCGTTTCGTTTTTAAGACGAAACAAATCTCCAAATTACAGCTATGTTTATGATCAAATTGTATGCTGTGGAGAGTTAATTTCGACAAAAATTATCAGTATGTATCTTAATTCAATTAAAATTAAGAACGATTGGTTAGATGTTCGAGATTATATCAAAACAGATCACACTTACCGCGAAGGAAAAGTAAACTGGGCGTTGACAGAGGATAGTATTTCTAAATTACCACAATCAGGTTTATTCATTACACAAGGTTTCTTAGGTTCAGATCCTAACTATTTTACAACGACATTGGGAAGAGAAGGTTCAGATTATTCTGCTGCAATTTTTGCATATTGTTTAAATGCTGAAAGCATGACGATTTGGAAAGATGTTCCAGGTGTTTTGAATGCTGATCCACGTTATTTTGAGCATGCAGAATTATTGCATCATATTTCGTACGAAGAAGCAATTGAGTTGGCTTATTATGGCGCTTCGGTTATTCATCCTAAAACATTGCAACCGCTTCAACAAAAAGAAATTCCATTCTTTGTTAAATCATTTATCAATCCAACAGAAGCAGGAACAGAAGTAGCAAAAGGTCAACCATTAGATCCAAAAGTACCATGTTTTATCCTAAAAAGAGAACAAAATTTGGTGCGTTTATCAAGTAAAGATTTCTCGTTTATTACAGAAGATAAATTGAGTGGGATTTTCAATAAACTATATGATTATCAAATCAAAGTAAATTTGATGCAAAATTCAGCAATTTCATTATCTTTATGTTTAGAGGATAAATACAACAACTTAGATCAGTTTGTTGCAGATATGAACGAAGCGTTTAAAGTACAAGTAGAAAACGATGTTTTATTGTACACAATTCGTCATTTCGATGCAGATTCTGATAAAGTTGTATCAAAAGAAAAAGAGTTATTACGTCAAACAGTGCGTGAAACATTACAAATAGTTGTCAAGGCTTAAATGAGTTTAATTTCAACAGAAGATATTATTTCAGCATCAGGTCTTTCTAAAATAGGAATTTTAGGTAAACCTGTTGCTTGGGCATTGAAAAAAGTTTTTAATATTGATGGAATCAATGATTTATACAATATAGGAAAACACTTGCAATGCGAACCTTTTTTGGATTATTTAATAGATGATCTTGGAGTGGATTACGAAATTCATGAAGAAGATTTAAAACGAATTCCAAAAGAAGGCCCTTTTATTATTATTTCTAATCATCCTCTTGGTGCATTGGACGGAATTATTTTGATGCATTTTATGTCAAAAGTTCGTCCTGATTTCAAGATTATGGGGAATTTTTTACTGCAAAAAATTAAACCATTAGAACCGATGATTATACCAGTCAATCCTTTCGAAACACGTAAAGAAGTATACAGTAGCCTTACGGGGATGCGCGATGCATTAAAGTTGTTACGCAACGGAGGTTGTTTAGGAATTTTCCCTGCTGGAGAAGTTTCTTATCGTGATGATGAAAGTAGAGTGATTGATAGAGAATGGCAAGAATCAGCAATGAAGTTGATTAAAAAGTCAAAAGTTCCTGTTGTTCCAATGTTTTTTAGAGCAAGAAATAGCAATGTCTTCTACCGCGTAGCAAAGTTACATCCAGATTTTCAAACAGCTATGCTGCCATCAGAAATGATGAAAAAAAGAACACGACCAATTCAAATTCGAATAGGAAAACCTATTTTACAAAAGCAACAAGACGAACACAACACAATAGAAGATTATTCGGCTTTTTTAAGAAAGAAAACCTATATGCTTTCATCGTATTATAAACAAAAAAGAAGTTTATCAGAAGTACTGAAAAATCCAAGTAATATTGATTTGAAAATTCCGAATTTACCAAGCTTATCATCTTCAAATAGAAAGGTTAAGGATGTTGTTGCTGAAACGGATTTAAAGTTACTTTTACAAGATATTGAAGCGTTGCGAAAAGATGAAGAAGCATTATTGTTTACAAATAATAATTACGAATGTTTTTTTTCTACAGCGAAGCAAATTCCTAATATTTTAAGAGAAATTGGACGTTTACGCGAAATTACATTTCGTGCAATAGGAGAAGGAACAAATGATGAAATAGATTTAGACCGTTTTGATAATCATTACCATCATTTATTTCTATGGGATAAAGAATCTAATAAAATTGTTGGTGCCTATCGTATGGCAATTGGTTCGGAAGTGTACGAAAAATATGGAATTAATGGTTTTTATATTCACGAGTTATTTAATTTTGAACCAGAAATTCATCCGTTCTTTAAGAAATGTATTGAAATGGGACGTGCCTTTGTTTCTGCTGAATATCAGCAAAAACCAATGCCATTGTTCTTATTATGGAGAGGAATAGTACATGTTACATTAAGAAATCCAAATCAAAAATTTATTATTGGAGGCGTAAGTATTAGTAATCAATTTTCTGATTTTTCGAAATCATTGATGATTGAATTTATGAAATCTCATTACTATGATTCGACTGTAGCACAATATGTAAAAGCTAAAAATGAATACAAGGTTAAATTAAAAGAAGAAGATAAAGAATTTATTTTTGATGAATCTGAAGCAGATTTGAATAAGTTTGATAAATTAATTGATGAACTTGAGCCAAATATGTTACGATTACCAGTCTTGATTAAGAAATACATCAAACAAAATGCGAAAGTAATTGCATTTAACGTTGATCCTAAGTTTAATGATGCAATAGATGGATTGATGTATATTCGAGTTTCTGATATTCCTGAATCTACTGTTCGCCCAGTATTAGAAGATATTCAAGCAGAATTAGATCGCAAAATAGAATCCGAAAAATTTGATGGATCAATTATTTAATTGTTATTCTTGAAAATTTAAAACATAAAAAAATGCGCTTAACCTAGTTAAGCGCATTTTATATTTTAGCTTCGCTATAAATTATTGAGCTACTGCTGCTGAATCAACTACTGCTGCTGCAGAATCAACTACTGCTGCTGCTGAGTCAACTACTGCTGCTGCAGAATCAACTACTGCTGTAGCAGAATCAACTGTTGCTCCTTCTTCTACTGGTGCTTCTTCAGTTTTCTCTCCACAAGATACTGCTCCTAATGATAAAGCTGCTACTGCAACTACTGCGAAAAATTTTTTCATTTTTTTAAATTTTAATCGATTAAACAAATTTGTTATTTGATGAGTCAAAGTTAGAATGATTTTGACCTGATGTAATAAAAATCTGTTGTAATTATTTTGTAAATCGAATTTTATTTTACAAAATACTTTATTTCAGTTGTTTATATGTTTGAATATTCCGAAATTATAAAATTGTAAATTAAAAAAACCTCAATTTATAGAAGTTGAGGTTGATATTTTTATTAATTACAAGAAGTTATTTCATTACTTGGGCTTCTAATTTGAATTTTTCAACTTTATTCGAAATCAAATCTAATCTCAAATTATGAATACTTCCGATATGTGTTGTTTTAAATTCTTTGTGCGGAATATAAGTTCCATTTTCTACAGATAATCCAACTTCTTTGTAAGCATCGCGGAAAGGTGTTCCATTTTTAATGGCTTCGTTAATATTTTCCACGGTATAAATCGGATCATATTTTTCCTGATTCATATAGTTGTCTTTAATCTGAAGTTGAGGAATTGCAAAAGTTAAGATGTCAATAATGTTATCAAATTGCATCATTGGTTCAAATAAGATTTCTTTCAAAATCTGATAATCACGATGATAACCACTTGGTAAATTATTGATCGTCATCATAATGTCATTTGGCAATGCCTGAATTCTATTACAATGTGCACGAGTTAATTCAAAAACATCTGGGTTTTTCTTATGTGGCATAATCGATGAGCCAGTTGTCATCTCATTTGGTAATTTAACGAAAGCTAAATCTTGCGAATTGTATAGAACCAAATCATAAGACATTTTCGACAATGTGCCACAAATCATTGCCAAAGCAGATGCAACAGATTTTTCTGTTTTTCCACGAAGCATTTGAGCTCCGACAGATGAAACTAAAATCTCTGAAAAACCTAATTCTTGTGTTGTTTGCAAACGATCAATTGGAAAACTTGTTCCAAAACCAGCTCCAGAACCTAATGGATTTTGGTCAGAAATTTTAAATGCAGCTTCAAAAAAGTATAAATCGGTCAATAAACTTTCTGCATAAGCAGAAAACCACATTCCGAAACTACTTGGCATAGCAGCCTGAAAATGCGTATATCCTGGTAATTGATGATTTTTAAATTCGTCTGCTTTTTTTAAAAAGATTTCAATTAAATGGACAATTTTTTCAGTTGTTTGTTTTAGATATTCTTTTTCAAAAAGTTGAATTGCTACCAAAACTTGATCGTTTCGAGAACGTGCAACGTGAATTTTTTTTCCAGCATCACCGGTTTTCTCAATTAAAAAAGCCTCAATTTTTGAATGTATATCTTCGTAATTTTCGTCTATTTCGAAATTGTTCGCAGCAATTAATGTCAAAATCTCATCCAAAGCAAGTTGTAATGCATCGTTTTCTTCGTTTGTTATCAAACCTGTTTTTGCGAGCATGTTCGCTTGTGCTTTTGATGCTAACGCATCATATTTTGCAAGATGAGCATCTAATTCTCTGTCTTTTCCGACAGTAAATTTTTCGATTTTATCATTAATGGTAAAACCTTTATCCCAAAGTTTCATATTTATAATAATGAATTAAGGGGACAAAGTTACTAAAAACTTGTATAATATCTCATTGTAATTGTATAATTATTATAAATATACAATATTTATTCATATTGAATATTTTTGATTGATTTTTGAGATTGTTTAAATGATTGATAGCAATTCTAAAGATTGATTATTGAATAGTTATTAAAATTTATAATTAATTCAATTTCGTAAAAAAAAGGGCTTAAAATTATGAAGTTGATATTTTAGAATACGTTATATTTTTAACTTCTATTTATTTACGTTTAATTGATTGTAAAAGTGAAATTTACATCTTTTTTATAATAGTTCTAAATTATTAGAATATAACTAAAATATATCATCCTTTGATGAGAAATCGTTACTATAAACGTAATTTTGTATGCCAAATTATGATTAATTACAATGCTTTTTAACTAAAAATTTGTGTGATAATAAAAATTTAAAAAGTAATTTCAATCACTTTAATTATTGATTAAGTGATAGTTATTGTTTTTAAATGGCAACTTTACAAAATTACATACTTAGTTTGTATTCTGATAACAGTGGTTACCTATGCCAAAAATGATTTTTTGTTGAAAAATAATTAGGCATAAGATGTAACGATACAGCGAAGTGTTATTATATAATTCATTTTGATTGGATGAAATCAGGTGTAAGTAGCTTGATTTTAAACAATCTTTAATATTAAAAAGAAAAGATAGATAATTATGAGTCTTTACCAAGAGTATCTTAACGAGATTGAAGAAAGAAAAGGTCAAGGTTTACATCCAAAACCAATTGATGGTGCAGAATTACTAAGTGAAATCATTAATCAAATTAAAGATGTTAACAGCGAATACCGAGAGGATTCTGTTAAATTCTTTATCTATAACACGTTGCCAGGTACAACTTCTGCTGCAGGTGTAAAAGCAAAATTTTTAAAAGAGATTATTTTAGGAGAAGCAACTGTTGCTGAAATTACACCAACATTTGCATTCGAATTGTTATCTCACATGAAAGGAGGTCCTTCAATTGAAGTTCATTTAGATTTAGCTTTAGGAAATGATGAAGAAATTGCAAAACAAGCGGCGGAAGTTCTTAAAACACAAGTTTTCTTATATGATGCAGATACAGCTCGTTTAGCTGATGCTTACAAAGCAGGAAACACAATTGCAAAAGATATTTTAGAGAGCTACGCAAAAGCGGAATTTTTTACAAAATTGCCAGAAGTTCCAGAAGAAATTAAAGTTGTAACTTATATCGCTGCAGAAGGGGATATTTCTACTGACTTACTTTCTCCAGGAAATCAAGCGCACTCTCGTTCAGACCGTGAATTACACGGAAAATGTATGATGACGCCTGAGCAACAGCAAGAAATTGTTGCTTTGAAAGCGAAACACCCAGATGCTTCTGTTATGTTGATCGCTGAAAAAGGAACAATGGGGGTAGGGTCTTCTCGTATGTCAGGTGTAAACAACGTAGCATTGTGGACTGGTAAACAAGCTTCTCCTTATGTACCTTTCGTGAACATCGCACCTATCGTTGCTGGAACAAACGGAATTTCTCCAATCTTCTTAACGACAGTTGACGTTACGGGTGGTATCGGTATCGACTTACAAAACTGGGTGAAGAAAGTGGACGAAAACGGAAACGTAGTTCGTAACGAAAACGGAGACATCGTATTAGAGCAAGCTTATTCAGTAGAAACTGGAACAGTATTGACAATTAATACGAAGACTAAAAAATTATACAACGGAGATAAAGAATTGAAAGATATTTCTAAATCGTTTACTCCTCAAAAATTAGAATTTATCAAAGCAGGTGGATCTTATGCTATCGTATTTGGTAAGAAAATTCAAACATTTGCTGCTGAAACATTAGGAATCACTGCTCCAACAGTATTCGCTCCTTCTAAAGAAGTTTCTATCGAAGGTCAAGGTTTGACAGCTGTAGAAAAAATCTTCAACAAAAACGCAGTAGGTGTAACTCCAGGAAAAGTATTGCACGCTGGATCTGACGTTCGTGTTAAAGTAAACATCGTAGGTTCTCAAGATACTACAGGTTTGATGACAGCGCAAGAGTTGGAATCAATGGCAGCAACAGTAATCGCTCCAACTGTAGATGGTGCTTACCAATCAGGATGTCACACTGCATCAGTATGGGACAAAAAAGCGCAAGCTAACATCCCTAAATTGATGAAGTTCATGAACGACTTCGGGGTAATTACAGCACGTGACCCGAAAGGAGTTTACCACTCAATGACAGACGTTATCCACAAAGTATTGAACGATATTACTGTGGACGAATGGGCTATCATCATCGGTGGTGACTCGCACACACGTATGTCTAAAGGAGTTGCTTTTGGTGCCGATTCTGGAACTGTAGCATTAGCTTTGGCAACTGGTGAGGCTGCAATGCCAATTCCAGAGTCTGTAAAAGTGACTTTCAAAGGAGAAATGAAACAACACATGGATTTCCGTGATGTGGTTCATGCTACGCAAGCGCAAATGTTGAAACAATTTGACGGTGAAAATGTATTCCAAGGTCGTATCATTGAGGTACATATCGGTACATTATTAGCAGACCAAGCGTTTACATTTACAGACTGGACTGCAGAAATGAAAGCGAAAGCATCTATCTGTATTTCTCAAGATGATACATTAATCCAATCGTTAGAAATTGCAAAATCTCGTATCCAAATCATGATCGAGAAAGGAATGGATAACAAAAACCAAGTGTTACAAGGATTAATCGATAAAGCTAACAAACGTATCGAAGAAATTAAAACAGGTGTTAAACCTGCTTTAACGCCAGATGCAAATGCAAAATATTACGCGGAAGTAGTAATTGACTTAGATATTATCGAAGAGCCAATGATTGCCGATCCAGACGTAAATAATGCGGATGTTTCTAAACGTTATACACACGATACAATCCGTGACTTAACTTACTATGGTGGTGATAAACACGTAGATTTAGGTTTCGTAGGATCTTGTATGGTGCATAAAGACGATTTAAAAATTGTTTCTCAAATGTTACGTAATGTAGAGAAAGCGAATGGTAAAGTTGAGTTCAAAGCTCCTTTAGTTGTTGCGGCGCCTACTTACAACATCATCGATGAATTAAAAGCAGAAGGTGATTGGGAAATGTTACAAAAATACTCAGGATTTGAGTTTAGCGACTTGTTACCTAAGTCAGAAGCACGTACAGAATATGAAAACATTATGTACTTAGAGCGTCCTGGTTGTAACTTATGTATGGGTAACCAAGAAAAAGCGGAAAGAGGTGATACTGTAATGGCTACTTCAACGCGTCTTTTCCAAGGTCGTGTTGTTGAGGATCGTGATGGTAAAAAAGGAGAATCTTTATTAGCATCTACGCCAGTAGTTGTTTTATCAGCAATTTTAGGACGTATTCCTTCTATCGAAGAGTACAAAGCTGCTGTTGAAGGAATCAACTTAACAAAGTTTAAACCAATTTCTATGAACTAATCGTTCGTGAAAGAGAATATAATCATGGCTGATCTATTTTAGATCAGCCTTTTTTTATGTGTTAATCTTAAATGAGTTAGGGTTGTTTTAAAAAGATTATAATCCTCAAAAGATGTTAAATATTAAATAATTCAGTATATTGGGGTATATTTTTTGATGAATTTAAACCAATAAAATAAAAACAATTATTATGGCATTTGATATAAATATGATCAAAGGCGTTTATGCTAAAATGCAAGAACGTGTTGATGCTGCAAGAGCTATCGTGGGGCGTCCTTTAACGTATTCGGAGAAAATTTTATATGCTCACTTGTTTGATGGAAATCCAACACAAGCATACACAAGAGGCGAGTCTTATGTAGATTTTGCACCAGATCGAGTTGCAATGCAAGATGCAACTGCTCAGATGGCTTTATTACAATTTATGCAAGCTGGTAAAACCAAAACAGCTGTTCCTTCTACAGTTCACTGTGACCACTTGATTCAAGCTAAAGTTGGTGCAAAAACTGATTTACAAGAAGCAATTAATAAATCTTCGGAGGTATTTAATTTCTTAGAATCTGTTTCAAATAAATATGGTATCGGATTCTGGCAACCAGGTGCAGGTATTATTCACCAAGTGGTGTTAGAGAACTATGCTTTTCCTGGAGGAATGATGATTGGTACCGATTCTCATACGCCAAATGCAGGTGGACTGGGGATGGTTGCAATTGGTGTTGGTGGTGCTGACGCTGTTGATGTAATGTCTGGAATGGCATGGGAGTTAAAAATGCCAAAATTAATTGGTGTTAAATTAACAGGTAAATTATCAGGATGGGCAGCACCAAAAGATGTTATTCTTGAAGTTGCTGGATTATTAACTGTTAAAGGTGGAACAGGAGCTATTGTAGAATATTTTGGTGAAGGAGCAGAATCTTTATCTGCAACAGGAAAAGGAACTATCTGTAACATGGGTGCAGAAATTGGAGCAACGACTTCAATCTTTGCTTATGACGACGCTTCGGAAAGATATTTAAGAGCTACAGATCGTAATGACGTGGCAGATGCTGCTAATCAACATAAAGCATACTTACGTTCGGATGATGAAGTTTATGCAAATCCAGAAAATTTCTACGATCAATTGATTGAAATTAATTTATCTGAATTAGAACCTCGTTTGAATGGACCTTTCACACCAGATTTGATGACACCAGTTTCTAAAATGAAAGAAACAGCAGCAGCTAATGGTTGGCCTTTGGATGTAGAATGGGGATTAATCGGATCTTGTACAAACTCATCTTACGAAGATTTATCTCGAGCTGCTTCTATCGCTCAACAAGCTTTAGACAAAGGATTGGAAGTAAAGTCTTCTTTCGGGATTAATCCAGGTTCAGAAGTTGTTCGTTATACAGCAGATCGTGATGGTTTGTTAAAAACGTTCGAAGATTTAGATGCAGTTATTTTTACGAATGCTTGTGGACCATGTATTGGGCAATGGGATCGTGAAGGTGCTGATAAAGAAGAAAAAAATACCATCGTTCATTCATTCAATCGTAACTTCAAAAAACGTGCAGATGGAAATCCAAATACCTATGCATTTGTAACTTCTCCAGAAATGGTTGCTGCAATTGCAATTTCAGGACGTTTAGATTTTAATCCACAAACAGATAAGTTGATTAATAAAAACGGAGAAGAGGTTATGCTTGATGCCCCAAAAGGAGAGGAATTACCAAGCAAAGGTTATGAATATGAAGATAATGGATATCAAGCACCAGTTGAAGACGGATCGAAAGTAGAAGTTATTGTTAATCCATCTTCTGAGCGTTTACAACTATTAGAAGGTTTCAAACCTTGGAATGGTGAAAATATTACAGGAGCAAAACTATTAATCAAAGCATTCGGAAAATGTACAACAGACCATATCTCTATGGCGGGACCTTGGTTACGTTTCCGTGGACACTTGGATAATATTTCGAATAATACACTGATTGGTGCAGTAAATGCATTTAACCAAGATGTCAATTCAGTTAAAAATCAATTAACAGGTGAATATGGTCCTGTACCAGATACGGCGCGCGCTTATAAAGCAGCTGGAGTACCATCTGTAATTGTAGGAGACGAAAACTATGGAGAAGGTTCTTCACGTGAGCATGCTGCAATGCAACCTCGCCATTTGGGAGCAGTAGCTGTATTGGTTCGTTCTTTTGCACGTATTCATGAAACTAACCTTAAAAAACAAGGGATGTTAGCATTGACATTTGCAGATAAAGCAGATTATGATAAAGTACAAGAAGATGATACAATCAACTTTGTGGACTTAACAGAGTTTGCCCCAGAAAAACCATTAACAATCGAATTGGTGCATGCAGATGGATCTAAAGATGCAATCTTAGCAAATCATACATATAATGAACAACAAATTGAGTGGTTTAAAGCAGGTTCAGCATTAAACTTAATCAAAGCACAACAAGCTTAATTAATTTATTTAAATAAATGAAACCGACACAGGAATGTGTCGGTTTTTTTTGTTGTAAATTATTGAAGAAAATTTTAGATCAAAAAGTAATAAATAAAAAAAACCTCAATCGAAATGATTGAGGTTTTAAGCAGTGGTGCCTCCAGGAATCGAACCAGGGACACAAGGATTTTCAGTCCTTTGCTCTACCAACTGAGCTAAGGCACCGCCTTAATTGTGATGCAAATATAGAGCGAAAATCTATTCTACCAAACATTATTTAAAATATTTTTTAGCCGAAAACGCTATCTTGTTCATTTACCGAGAAATAAATTTAAAATATTTTTTATCTTTACCGAAAATAAAGGGGTTTAAATATTTTAATAGAGATTTAACAGCTCATTTTTGCAATCTAATTTTTACAATTCGCAACAAATCATCATATTTGCGTCTTAGAATTCTATTATACATTCATAATGAAGTGGATTATTTGTAGTTTATCACTATTAAGCGTGGTAACAATAAAAGCTCAATCAATATCAGTTTCTCCCTATTCGGCTTACGGTGTGGGGGAGCAATTATTTGATAATAATACGGAACAAGCTGGTATGGGCGGTATTTCAACAGTTCCTACGAATCCTTTCGGTCAAAGTGCAAACTTTTCAAATCCGGCAGCTAACCAAAATTTGCGTATGACGACTTTCAACGCGAGTGGAAGTGGAACAAATTATAATTTCAAATCTGGAACAGACAAAGAAAACGCGGGTCGTTTTAACGTTTCTAATATCTCATTAGCATTCCCTGTTGGAGAAAAAGGAAGTTTTGGATTAGGTTTTCAACCTTATTCAGCGCTTGGATATGATATCATGAATACATCAGAAAGAAATGATGTTAAACAATCAGTCCAAATGAAAGGAGAGGGTGGATTAAATAGTATTCATGCTTTTTACTCGAGAAATCTTGCCAAAGGATTTTCTTTAGGGCTACGCGTTAATTATTTATTCGGAGAGTTAAAACGTAACGAAGTCTTAGCTGTAGATGGAGCAAGTTTAGCTGTTGATTATAGTGATAAATCTAATTATCGTGGCGCTCAATTTACGTTAGGATCAATGTATACAAAGAAAATTGGTAAAACAAATAATTTGTATGTAGGAGCAACTTATACATTAGGTACCAACCTAAGAACAGATGTTACAGATCTTACAACGACATATAGTTACATTGGATCTACTCAAGCTTCTTTGGACACAATTTCGTTAAAAAGAATTGATGATGGTAAGACAAAAATTCCTCAAATCTTTACATTAGGAGCGGCTTATACAAAAGATAATACATGGTCGTTAGCAGTTGAAGCTAAATACAATAGTTGGAAAGATTTCTCTCAACCATTAGAGGGAGAAAATACAGTAATGACTTCAAATGTTGATTATAAAAACAATGTACGATTAGCAGTTGGTGGATACTGGATTCCAGATTACAATAGTTACAAAAGTTATTTTAATCGTGTAACTTACCGTGCTGGTATGTATTATCAATCGGCTCAATATTCTATTTACGGAACAGATATAGACGCTTACGGAGCAACATTAGGGTTCGGATTTCCAATCGGAAAACAAAATGACGGTTCTATGATGAATGTTTCTTTGGAATATGGACAAAAAGGAAAAACAACAAACAACTTAATCAAAGAAAACTATTTCGGTGTGAAAGTTGGATTTGATATCAACGATATTTGGTTTAGAAAAAGAGTGATTGACTAATTTTGGACAAACAAAAATTGTATAAAAAAGCAGATGAAAAAGTTTTGATTAAATCAAGTATAATATTTGGTTTAATGAGCATTTTCGTTTTGCTTTTTTCTTGTAAAAAAGAACTTCCTCCTATCAACAAAAAGAAGGTCGAATTTCCTTCGCGCACACTTATTAACGCCAATATTATTAACAAAGATTCGGGAAGAATCTCTGGAAATTTGCGTTCTCCTTTAATCGAAATGTACGAAACGGTTGATTCGCCTTACACAGTTTTTAGAAAAGGATTAGACCTTGACTTTTATCAAAAAGGAAGTACAAAACCTGGATATTTTCAGGCAGATTGGGGAAGATTAAGTGATGTCACAGGAATCTATGAAGGTAGAGGAAATGTAATAATCGTAAATGAGAAAGGTGATTCGTTGAAAAGCGAACAATTATTTTGGAATAAAAAAAATAAAACAGTTTATACATCGAAAGAAGTTTACTTAATTAGCAACGAAGGTGATTCGTTAACAGCGAAAAACGGTTTGCAAGCTACAGATGATTTAGAAACCTATACTTTATTCAATAATCAAGGATTTAAGTACGTAGATGATAATCAAAAATTCTAAATCACGTTAAAATAATTAACAAAAAAGCGAATACTTGTCGCTTCTTCTATTTTATTATTCAATGTATTGTCGTATTTTCGCCACCTATTATAGAAATAACATTAAAATAAAACAATGGCAGTTTTAGGAGAAATTCGTAAAAAAACTTGGCTGATCTTCGTTGTAATCGGAGTTGCAATGTTAGCTTTCGTTGCAGGAGATTTATTCGGAGAGAATTCAAAGATTAGACAATTATTTACTGGAGATCCGTCTGTAGTAGGTACAGTAAACGGTGAATCTATTGGTATTGCAGAGTATCAAAATGCATACGATCAAACACAAAAGATGTATGAAAACCAAGGTCAATCTGCAACTCCAAATCAAATTGCTCAACAAACTTGGAATGGCTTAGTTAGTCAAAAAGTGTTGAAACAACATGCTGAAAAATTAGGTTTAAAAGTTTCTGATGACGAATTCTGGGGTTATGTTGCACAAAACTTTGGAATGGCATCTGGTGCTGAAGCACAGCAACAAATTGCACAGTTAGAAGCTAATGCCGCTGCAAGTCCAGAAGCTCAACAACAATACAGAGGTTGGTTGCAAACAGCAGAACAAATAAAATTACAAATTTTATCTCAAAAATATTTTGGATATGTAATGGCTGGTACAGCGGTTACAAACAAAGAAGCAGATATTCAACAAGGGTATAATGTGTCGAATGCAAACATTCAGTACGCGTTTGTAGATTACGCAACTTTATCTAAAAAATTAAATGTAAAAGTAACTGACGAAGAAATTTCTGCTTACGAAGCAAAATATCCGAAGTTATTTAAAGCAGAAGGTTTAGTAAAATTAAGCTATACATATTTTCCTGCTGGAGCCTCTTCTGCTGATGAAGCAGTTGCTTTAGAAAATATCAAAAAATATTTAGGTACTCAAATTATTCATGACGAAATGAATAATGTCACAGATACTATTCAAGCTTTTAGTGCTGCAAAAAGTGATTCAGTTTATGTTACTCAAAATTCTGAGAAACCATTTATCCCGAATTTCTTTACAAAAGCAGAATTAGAACAAGCGCAATTAGGTCCAGAAGCGACAAACTTCTTGAAAACTGCTGCGGTTGGACAAATTGGAGGTCCTTTCAAAGTTGGAAATACGTATCAATTGTACAAACTTTCTAAATCGAAAGAAGTAAAAGATTCTGTAAAATCAAGCCACATTTTAGTTGCTTACACAGGAAGCGCTGCTGGAAGTGGAGTGAAACGTACAAAAGATGAAGCAAAAAAATTAGCAGAAGGAATTTTAGCTGATGTAAAAGCTAATCCATCTTCTTTTGGTGAAGTTGCTGCAACAAAATCAGACGATAAATCATCTGCTATTCAAAAAGGAAGTATTGGTTGGGTTGGAAAGAATAATCAATTAGATCAATCGTACAACGGATTTATTTTTACAAAACCAGTTGGAACAGTTGATTTGGTAGAATCTCAGTTTGGTTTCCATATCATCAAAGTTGATGAAGCAAAGAATAAAACAGCTTATCAAGTTGCAAACATTGTAAAAACAATCGAGCCTTCTAAAGCGACAACAGAAAAAGCATTTACAAACGCAAGAACTTACGTTCAAAATGTAGAGAATAAATCACTAAATGATTTCAAGAACCTTGCAAAAAAAGGAGGTTATTTAAATAATACAACAGAGGGTATTGAGCGTTATGCTGCAATTGGACAAGACATTCCAAATGATCAAGATGCGGATATCTTAAAATGGGCTTTTGACAAGAAAACTGAAACAGGAGCAACAAACTTGTTTACATCTTCTACAGGAGATTACATCGTTGTTCATTTAGTTGAAAAATTTGACAAAGGTTTAGCGCATCCAAGTGTTGTTCGTCAATATGTAGAGCCAATTTTAATGCAAGAGAAAGTGGCTAAATTGGTAGATGAGCAAGTTGCGAACGGAGGTTTAAATGCTTTTGCATCTAAATTTGGAGCGAAAAAAGGAAATGCAACAGTTAACTTTTCTAATTCTAATTTAACTGGAATTGGTTTAGAGCCTAAAGTTGTTGGAGCTGCGTTTGGAGTTAAACCAAATCAATCTTCTAAAGCAATTGCAGGTAATGCAGGAGTTTTCTATATCATTCCTTCAAATCAACAAATTCAAAAGAATCAAAAAGGTTCAATGATCTTGGATAACTTAAATCGTCAATTACAAGGACGTTTCCAACAAACATTGTTACAGTCATTGATTCAAGCTGCTGATGTGGTTGATAACCGCGACAGAGCTTTACGTTAAGATTTAAAATTTCTTATAATAAAAAACTCCCAAGCTGTAAAGTTTGGGAGTTTTTGGTTTTATTTAATTTGAGCTTTTATTAAGTCAAACTTTTCTTCTAAAAGTAGTTTGTATAATTCTTTAACTTCATTCCAGTCTTTAGCTTTATACTTAGTACCTATTTCATCAAATGTTATAATTAAATCTAATGATTTTGAAGTCTCTATAACATTTTCAAAATCATCATCAGAAATTACAGAAACCCAAAATGTACCGTGTTCATCATCTGTTTCATTAATTTCTATTATAGCTTTTTCAATATCAGAAAATGTAATATTATCTTTATTATAGCCTTCCAAGTATTGGATGTAGTTTCCAATCATACAAATTAGTTTTTATTTATCAAACCCATTTGGATATTCGCCTTTTACAAGCTCTATTTTCGCTTCTACAGCTTTTTGTAAATCTTCTTGGTATTGGATTAATCTTTCTTGCAAAGTTGGATTAGTCGCGCCTAAAATGCGTGCTGCCAAAATTCCTGCATTCTTCGCCGCATTCACAGCAACTGTAGCAACTGGGATACCATTTGGCATTTGCAAAATAGATAAAATAGAATCCCAACCATCAATCGAATTTGACGATTTAATCGGAACACCAACCACAGGAAGTGGCGTAATAGACGCAACCATTCCTGGTAAATGCGCAGCTCCTCCAGCACCTGCAATAATGACGTTTATTCCACGTTCGTGTGCTGTCTTTGCATAATCAAACATACGTTGTGGCGTGCGATGTGCCGAAACAATTGTTAATTCGAAAGGGATATTAAGTTCTGTTAATAGATCAGCTGCTTGTTTCATGATAGGCAAATCGCTATCACTTCCCATAATAATTCCTACCATAGTTGTGTTATTTTTTTGCAACGACTTTTATCGTTGAGTTGACTTGTTTTATGTTTTGTTTTAATTGTTCTATATCATCATTCACCAATGTTACATGTCCCATTTTTCGACCAGGTTTCGTGATTGTTTTTTGGTACCAATGCAAATAGGTTCCAGGAATTGCTAAAACTTCTTCAATATTTTCGATAACTGCTGGTCCCGTTTCACCTTCTGCACCAATCAAATTAACCATGGCAGATGTTGCGAATAATTTTGTCGAACCAAGAGGCAATTGCATTAAGGTTCTTAACATTTGATCAAATTGAGATGAGTAAGCCGCTTCTATTGTTGAATGACCAGAATTATGAACACGAGAAGCTGTTTCGTTCACCCAAATTGATTGGTCTTTGTTGACAAACATTTCTACAGCAAAAACGCCTGGAGACTGCAAAGCTTTTACTACATCTCGAGCGATTGCTTCTGCACGATCAGTAATTTCTTTACTTAATGAAGATGGAATTAATAGATAATCTAATAAATTATATTCTTCGTTGATGATAAATTCTACGGTTGGATAGGTGACGATATTTCCCAAATGATCGGCAACTGTAACGACAGCAATTTCGCGATCTAAATTCGCAGGAGTTTCGAAAATTGAAGGTGATTGCAACATTTTGTCTAAATCAGCTTCAGATCTTAGGAACTGAACACCTTTTCCATCATAACCATCTTTTCGAGATTTCTGAAAAACTGGATAGTTTATATCTTGTTTCGATTTCAATTCTTCCCAATTGTCTAAATCAAAATAAGGCGCAGTCGGAATATTATTCTTGACATAAAATTCTTTCTGAACTCCTTTGTCTTGAATAATCGCTAAAGCTTCAGGATCTGGAACAACTCGTTTTCCAATTGACTTTAAATAGCGTAATGCCTCAACATTGACATGTTCAATCTCGATTCCGATAGCATCTAAATCTTTTCCAAAAGCGATGACAGTTTCATAGTCTTTGAAATCACCTTGTACAAAATGGTGTGCATGTGGCGCGCAAGGTGCGTCTGCAGCTGGATCTAAAATACTAATTTCACAAGGATATTGTAATGCATTTTGCAAAAACATATACCCCAATTGTCCTCCTCCTAAAATTCCGATTTTTATCATATTGCGAAGTTAATAAATAATATAATTTCTATTTTTACGAGAACTAAAAAAGTATTGACGAGATGTTAACAAAATGGAGCAGGATTTTATTCTTTGTATTTGTAGGAATTTATTTGACGAGTAAGAGCTTTTATCAATACTTTGTATTTGATATGTTGGTACAATATTCTATATATGCATTAATCATTGCATTTTTTTTGTGTTTGATTTTTAATTATTCCATTCGAAAAGAGAAAAAAAAGAATATTTTATGGTTGCTTCCGCTTGTTGCGATTCCTATTATTGTTTATCAGAATATGGGAAATTTCTATTTTGGGGAGAATGCAAAAGGAGAACAATCTAATTTTAAGATTACCTCAATCAACATTTTTTCTCAGAATGAAGACTTTCATTATTTGAAAAATTATTTAGAAAAAGAAAAAAGTGATGTACTTATTTTACAAGAATTAACTCCAGCATGGCAAAAAAATGTTGAATTTATTCGAGAAGAATATCCTTTCTATAAAGAGGAAGTAAGGAATAATAATTTTGGGATAGCTATTTATTCTAAAGTTCCGCTTACAAAAGTGTCTACAAAAAACTATATAGATGAGATGCATCCGTCTATCTTAGCGGAAATTTCTGTAGACGGTAAACCTGTAAGTATTTTAGCAACACATCCTGTTCCTCCCTTACCAAACCAAGCACGTTTTGAAAAACGCAATCAACAATACGAATTGATGAAACATGAAATAGATGCTTTGTCTACTGAAAACATTATTTTGATAGGAGATTTGAATTGTACGGTTTATTCACCGAATTTCAAATTAGTCCAATCGGATAAATTGAAAGACGCACGATCTGGTTTCGGTTTACAAAATTCTTGGAATGCTTTTATTCCAATATTTCGTACCAATATTGATCAATGTTGGGTTACGAAATCGATGAAAGTGACAAATTTTTATCGAGGAGAAGACATAAAATCAGACCATTTTCCGATTGTAGCGGAATTAAAAATAGAATAAAGCTAACTATTTATTTATTTTTTCAGCATTTTCTTACACTATTTAGATACTATGTATACTTTTTCGTTTGGGTGTTAATTTATTCTACTTTTTCTTTGTGCAGAATTAATAATTATTTGAACTATTATACCAACCAAGCCAATTGATTTTTTTTATAGAAAATCAATCTTTATTTATTACTAAACCCTGTAAACCTTCGGAAGTATTTCTGAAGGTTTTTTTTATGTTTAAAAAAAGAAGATGTTTTTGAGTAAATTTTTAGATTTCAAAAAAATAATTATCTTTGATTTTCAATCGAAAGGGGTGCTTCTTTATTTAGAGGCTGAGATTATACCCAAAGAACCTGGGCAGGTAATGCTGCTAAGGGAAATGGTACTTCACCAAATTACATTCGCGCGTAAAATTTATAAGTGTAAGATGGCTCCTTTCATAATATTTTTAAAAATTAATTATGAAAAGGTCGATTTTTTTATTGTCATTATTTGGTGCATCCATACTGTATGCTCAAGAAAATGATACAATTCAAAAAGAAGAAATTCAACTTCAAGAAGTTTCTATTGTTGAAAAACTTCCAATTACAGTTGAAAAAGTAACAGCTAAACTGTTACAAAAAAAGAATTTAGGACAAGATGTTCCAACATTGTTAAATTCAGCTACATCAGTTTCTATTACATCTGATACAGGAACAGGGATTGGTTATTCATCCATCAAAATTCGTGGACTTAATGAACAATCGATTAATGTTACTTTGAATGGAATTCCATTAAATAACCCAGAATCTCAAGGTGTTTTTTGGGTAAATATGCCTGATTTAGCATCATCAACAAATGCTATGACGATACAAAGAGGCGTAGGAACTTCTTCAAATGGAATGGCTTCTTTTGGTGCAAGTGTAAACATTGAATCTCAAAATCCATCTGCAATTCCTTTCGCAGAAGCAAATGTTTCTTTTGGAAGCTTCAATACGCAAAAGTATACTTTTCAGGCAGGTACAGGGAGAATACTAAACAATAAATTGAGTATTGACGGTCGTTTTTCTAAGTTGGATTCTGATGGTTATGTAGATCGTGCTTGGGCAGACTTGATTTCCTATGATGTGACTGCTTTGTATGAATTGAATGATAAAACAAAATTTAGGTTTCAGAATATGTTTGGTAAAGAACAAACTTATCAAGCTTGGAGTGGTGTAGATGCGGAGACCTTGAAAAAAGATCGTACCTACAATTATGAAGGCGAAATGTATGATTCGGAAGGAAATATGCTTGGCTATTATAATAATCATACAGATAATTACAAACAGAATCATTATTTTTTGTCTTGGTTACAAGATTTAGGAAATCAATGGAAGTCTAATTTAACGATTCATTACACAAAAGGTAAAGGTTATTACGAGAGCTATAAAAATAATCGCGGATTAGAACGTTATAAATTAAATCATTTAACATCAGAGAAAAGAAACTTAATCAATAGAGAATATCTTGATAATGATTTTTATGGATTTAATTTGGAAGTAGAAAATCAAAAGTTGAACGATTTTAAAGTCTTTTTTGGTTTATCTGCAAACAAATATGATGGCGATCATTATGGTAATGTATTGTGGGTAGACAACACAGATTGGTCTGATAAAAATTTTAAATACTATAACAATAATGCCGTAAAAAAACAATTTGCAGCTTATGCAAAAGTGCTGTATCAAATCAACAAATTTGATCTTTTTGGAGATTTACAGTATCGTTATGTAGGTTATGATGCAAAATATTTACCAAATGGCGAAAATGATGCAGAAGAATTTAGACCATTTACGGATACGTTTAATTTTGTGAATCCAAAAGCCGGAGTAAATTTTAATATAAATTCAACTAATACGTTGTATGCTTCTTATGGAATTTCGCACCGAGAGCCTTTGCGTATTGATTATGAAGGACTAAATGGAAAAGATAAAAAGCCTGAAGAAGAATTTTTACAAGATTATGAATTGGGGTATAAAAAAAGTGGACGACTTTCTTTAAGTGCCAATTTGTACTACATGGCTTATAAAAATCAATTAGTTCCAACAGGTGAAATTAATGATGTCGGAAGTCGTAAAAGAACAAATTCTGGTAAGAGTTTTAGAAGAGGAATTGAGCTGGACGCAAATTATAAAATCATTCCAAATCGTTTGAATATTTTTGGGAATATAACTTTTAGTGAGAATAAACACGAAAATTATACAGAAGAAGTGTGGGATGAAAACTGGAATTCATCATTAAAAGAATATGGAAAAACGAAGATTGCACTATCGCCAGATGTAATTTCTGCATTCGGATTCGAAGCAATTCCATTCAAGAATGTACTGGTTAACTTAACAAATAAATATGTAGGTGAGCAATATTTGTCCAATACAGAACCAGTAGATGGAAAATTGGATAGTTACTTGGTATCAGATTTATTGATTCGATATTCACCAAAAGTAAAAGGAATTAAAAACCTTGAATTTTCGATCTTAATTAATAATTTATTTGATGTCGAATACGAATCGAATGGTTATTATTACGAAGGAGGTTATTATTTTCCGCAAGCAGGTATTAATGTTTTAGGAGGAATTAGTATTCGTTTATAAAACCAAAAAGCTCGAGATTTTCTCGGGCTTTTTTTATTCCTCAAAAAAATCCAAAGGAATTTGCCATAATTGTTCTTTATTTTTCTCCTCTAAAAAAATCTAAATGCCCAATTTTTTCTAATCCAACTTCTTTCGGAACAATATTCAGACGTTTTTTCTTCGCATTTTTCAGCACCAATTCAGCAAAAAGATCAACAGCTTTTGGCGTTGCCATAAAGTCATCATCCAAGCTAATAATTAAAATAGGTTTGGTGATTTCCTCGAATAAGTTCTGAGTTTGATCTGCATAATCTATTATTGATTTTTTAAAATAGATTAATTTCTTCCAATCGTGGGCAATCCCTTTTGGAATTGGTTCGCCCATTCCAACTTTTTGTGAAGGGAAAAAGCCATAAATTTTGGATAAAATAGGAATAGCAATTTTGAAGAAAAACGTAACTTTTGGTTTATCCTTTCGGTGAAAATTTTTGATGTAACCGTATTGCAAACCAATTGTAATTATTTTTGAATAAATTTTATAAGCAGGTGTCAAACCAATCATTATTCCGCCAATACTATGACCAATTAAAAATTTTTTATGAGTAGGATAAAATTCTTCAATATATTGTGTCAAACTTAAAAAATATTTGTCAGCTCAATCGATAAAATTTGCTTTAAAGTTTTTCAAGTTATTCGGTTTAGAGTCTCCGATACCACGATAGTCATAAGTGAAAACTAAATAACCTTTGTTTGCTAAATAAATTGCAAACTTGGTATAAAAAGATTGTTTCACACCAATTGCAGATGAGATCACAATAATTTTATTGGTTGCATTATTTTCTCCAAAAGAAGTTACTGATAGTTTAAATTTATCAAAAGTTTCGACAAAAAAGTTTTCATTTTTCGCATTTAATTCTCAAGATAAAACATATTTTTACTTTTTAAATTAATCGCATGAAAAAACTTATTTTTATACTGACTTTATTTTTAGCCAACATAGCATTCTCACAAGAGTTAAAAAAAGAAAATGTGCTCGGTTTTTGGAAATTGAAAGAAGCTGGTTTTTATGAAGCTGGGAAAAAAATATCAAAAGATTTTGACAATTGTCGATTAATGAGGAATTATACAATTTGGGATAATGGATACGCAATTTATAATTATGTAGAAGGAAGAAATGGCAATTGTTTCCCAAGCGAACCAAGATTAACTTTGTGGAGAATTGTAGAGAATAGAATACAATTTTATATTGATGATTATGTTTTTGAAGATAAAGTTGTCAAAGTTAACGAGGATAATTCAATAACTTTTGAAACATTTACCGAGAAAAAAATAATGGATTCAGATAAAAATTATGAAAAAATTGCAAATACAATCAGTTATGACATTTTAGAAAAACTCTAATGTAAACTTATAATGTTATTACGTCAATCAAAATTTTTATTTTTACATGATAATTTGAATTTAAAATGAAAAATTTTTTCGGTATATTTTTGATCTCAACTTTTTTACTTTCTATTTTTTCATGTAAAGAAGATGATTCTTTAGCGATATCTCAGGATCAATTATTGCGCGCTAACAAATGGCAGTTGAAAGAAATTCGTTACAAAAGAGCGAATGTAGATACAGTTGATAAGTTATTAGAATGTGAAAGGCAATCGACGTTAGATTTTAGAGATGTAGAAAAATATTTTTCAGTGGTTTTTGAAACGATTAACGGAAATTGTCAAGAAACAGTTACAGAAGGAAAATATACTTTTGAAGCTGAAAAATCGAAAAGATCCTTGAACGTTACCCCAACAAATGGAGAATTGAAAAAATATTATATGGAACAATTAGATCCGTATTATATGATTATTCAAGATAGTTTAATCGTAAATGACACCTTACAGTTTAGACGTTTTGTTTATCAACCAGTGAAATAATAAAAAATGCTCGAATTTTCGAGCATTTTTTATTCAAACATTTTTCGCGTAATAAAATCTTTTTCTAAGCTCCATGCACGTGCAGGAGAATATTCTCTTCCGTAATAAATAATCTGTATATGAAGTTTATTCCATAATTCTTTCGGAAAAATTTTCTTAGCATCTTTCTCTGTTTCTTCAACGTTTTTACCTTTGGTTAACTTCCATAATTTCATCAAACGATGAATGTGCGTATCTACAGGAAAAGCAGGATGACCAAACCATTGCGCCATTACAACCGAAGCTGTTTTGTGACCAACTCCTGGCAATTCTTCTAACTCTTCAAAACTTTCAGGTACTTCGCCATTGTGTTTTTCGAGTAAAATTTCGGATAATCGTTTGATATTTTTTGCTTTCGTATTTGACAAGCCAATTTCGCGGATATAATATTTTATTTCATCCACTTCTAATAGTGACATTGCTTTTGCATTGGCTGCTTTTGCAAATAATTCGGGTGTAACTTGATTCACCTTTTTATCTGTTGTTTGGGCAGATAAGAGTACTGCAATCAATAAGGTAAAAGCATCTTGATGATCTAATGGAATAGGAGGTGTAGGGTATAATTTTTCCAATTCATCAATCACAAATTGCACACGTTCTTTCTTTAACATCATAAGTTCTGAAACTTTTATGTAAATGTATCATTTTTATCTTGATTATTTTATAACGACTTATTTTGACGTTTTAATAACTTACATTTGTAGTAGAAATAAAAGATTAATTAATTAAATCAATCCAGATTCAAGATATAATCATTATTTTTACGAGAAGTTCTAAAGACAAATCAACATGTTAAAAGTAGGAGATAAAGTTCCAGATTTTAAAGGAATTGATCAAGATGGAAACGAGGTTTCGTATCAAGATTTCGCAGGAAAAAAATTGGTAGTTTTCTTTTATCCAAAAGCAAGTACGCCTGGTTGTACAGCCGAAGCATGCGATTTGCGCGATAACGAAAATGCGTTGAAAGCACAAGGTTATCATTTGGTTGGTGTAAGTGCAGATTCTGTAAAAAGACAAAAGAATTTTGCTGAGAAAAATAATTTACCTTTTCCTTTGCTTGCAGATGAAAGCCATGCTATTTTGAATGCATTTGGCGTTTGGGGACCTAAGAAATTTATGGGACGCGAATTTGATGGAATTCATCGTACAACTTTCATTATTGATGAAAATGGAATGATTACAGATGTAATCGAAAAAGTGAAAACAAAGGAACACGCAAAACAAATATTAGAAAAATAAAAAAAATAAGATAATGAGCGATTTAGATAATAAAAAGAAAGCACTACAGCTGATTTTAGATAAAATGGACAAAGCTTACGGTAAAGGAACTGTAATGCGTATGGGAGATTCGGCTGTTGATGATAAGATAGAAGTCATCTCTTCAGGATCTTTGGGATTAGATTTAGCGTTAGGTGTAGGAGGTTATCCTCGAGGACGTGTAATCGAAATCTACGGACCAGAATCTTCAGGTAAAACAACCTTAACGTTACACGCAATTGCAGAAGCTCAGAAAGCAGGTGGTATTGCAGCATTTATTGATGCAGAACATGCTTTTGACCGTTTTTATGCATCTAAATTAGGGGTTGATGTAGAAAACTTAATTATTTCTCAACCAGATAATGGTGAGCAAGCGTTAGAAATTGCTGATAATTTAATTCGTTCAGGAGCGATAGATATTATTGTAATTGACTCGGTAGCAGCATTAACACCAAAAGCGGAGATCGAAGGTGAAATGGGTGATTCTCGTATGGGATTACAAGCTCGTTTGATGTCGCAAGCATTACGTAAGTTGACAGGTACGATTAACAAAACAAAGTGTACTGCAATTTTTATTAACCAATTGCGTGAGAAAATTGGTGTTATGTTCGGAAACCCAGAAACAACAACAGGTGGTAATGCGTTAAAATTCTATGCTTCTGTACGTTTGGATATTCGTCGTTCGACACAAATTAAAAATGGTGATGAGGTAATCGGAAATCACTCGAAAGTAAAAGTGGTTAAAAACAAAGTTGCTCCTCCATTCCGTCAAGCTGAATTTGATATCATGTATGGTGAAGGAATTTCTAAAGTGGGTGAAGTTTTAGATATGGGTGTTGAGAAAGGAATTGTAAATAAATCTGGTTCTTGGTATTCGTATAACGACAGCAAATTAGGACAAGGCCGTGATGCTGTAAAAGAAGTATTGAAAGATAATCCTGAATTGTGTGAAGAAATTGAAGCGAAAATTGTTGCTTTAATTAAAGGAGAACCAGTTACTGGTGAAGTTTCTGTTGATGATCCAGCTGATTTATTAGAAGATTAATTCGATCAGAATTTTTATATAAAATTAAAAACCACTCAAATTGAGTGGTTTTTTGTTATTTACAATTTTTTAAAATGTCTTCAATTGTAGGGTTGTATAAATTATTTTTTGTATCCAAATTATTTTCTGGATTTGAAACAAACTTTTTGATTGCACAATATTCAGAAAGTTTAGGGTTTTCATATATACTCAAAGAACGGGGACTTCCATAAGGACTCTTAATCGAAGTTAAATTATTTAAACCTTTTAACGATTTCAAATTTTTATTATCAAAAATGGAGAAGTCCACACCATAAACACCTTTTAAATTGTCTAATCCAGATAAATCTTCTAATGAATTATTATTAATAATCTTTATTTCTGCATTATCAAAAGTTCCTTTTAACTCTTTAACATTTTCAAAGCCTTTTAATGAATTCAATAACGGGTTTCCGTATAGATGAATTTGTATTTTAACATTTTTAAATGAAGTGAGATTTTTAAGGGAATTATTAAATTTTACAAATAAATAATCTGTTTCAACATCTTTTATCCCATCCAAGTTTATTAAACTATTATTACTTTCAAAATTTATATATTCTGCTCTCTTAAAATTAGGAAAACTAAGTTTAGTTAAATTATCATTATATAAAATATTAAATGCCCAATTAACTGTCTCTAAATTAGGAAAAGATATTTCATCTAATAATTTATTATTTTCTACATTAAGATATTCGGTTTTCTTTAATGATTTAAAGTTATTTATTTTAGAAAGATTTTTATTATTACTTATTATAGTACCATACACAGCTAATTCTAACTTTTCAAAACTATTATTCAACGTTATTAGATTATCATTTTCAGTAATAAATAATCTTGATAATCCCGATAATGACTTAAAGGAATCTACTACTCTTAGATTTGGATTTTTACTTATTTGTAAATCATCATAATTAACATGTAATTTATTGAATGAATTAATCGTTTCTAAATTTGGATTATTATAGATTGATAATGCAGAATAATTAGTCGTGAATTCTTCAAAACCTTCAATCTTCTTTAGACTTTTATTATTACTTATACTTACACCATAGTAAAACATATGACCAGAGCTAATAGATTTCAATTTATTAAAACCATTAAGATTCTCAATTTTGGAATCTTCAATTCTTAAAAAGTGAAGTTCTAAAATCTCAATTGTATTGAGTCCAGAAATATCATTTACATTTCCTGTAATAATTAAAGAAGAACTATTATTTCTTTGTCGGATACTCGTATATTTTTTTTCAGCTAATTCATTTAATTTTTCTTGGCTATCTATTATTAAATCTTTTTCAATGTATAAAACATTATCTTCTATCAACTTATGTTCAATTTCATTTCCAAAATAATATTTATCTTTAATCTTTGCGTAAGATTTTATGTATAATGTTTTATTGTTAACAAGACTACCTAATAAAGTATATAGTTTATTATTTTTTATTTGAGCTTTAAACATTTTCATGTTTTTATTAGGAGATACATCTTTAATTGTATCAACAATAAAACCATACTCAGTCATTAAATTTATATCATCTATTTTGAAATCCGCATTTAATTCAAGAGAATATAGACTTTCGTTTGTGACAGGTAAAGTTGTTAATTCAATAGGTTCTTTTTCTTTTAGAATTTGAGAATCATCATCGTTTGTACATGAAAAAATAAATAAGATAATGAAGAATAAGATGTAGAAATATTTCATAAATAAATTTATTGATGAATAAAAATATTAAAAAAAATAAGGTTAACCAAATTAGTTAACCTTATTGTCACGTTGAGTTTATTTTCAACATCGCATATTCTTTATGACGAGAATTTGAAACGAGTTGAGATTGACTTAATAATTTACTCCAAAATATATTTCAATTTATAACCAAACATGCCACGATCTTTGATCATATCAGCAACACCTTCTGGACATTCGTTCTCCCAATCTTGTTCAGCATTGGCAATTTTTTCTAAAATTCGACGCGAATAAGAATCTAAATAACCTCTGTTATAATTCAGAATATCTTGAATTCGTCCATTATACAAGAAATATTTGTACAATTCGTGTACGTTGTCACTTACTTGTAGATTTTTAGAAGTTAGTAAAATATCTTTTTGTTTGTCTAAATATGGATATAAATAAACTTTTACATTTTTCTTGAACAATTTTCCGAAAGCTTCCATAATTCCACCAGGTAAATCAGCATAATATTGTTCATTGAAAATCTCGACCAAATTATTAACACCCATTGCTAACCCAATTTTGGTTTGATTTCGAGTGAATTTTGAGAAATAGTCAACTAATTTATAATATTCAGAAAAGTTAGAAATGATAACATTGTGACCTAAACTTCCAATTATATCAGCACGATCTAAGAAATCACGTTCGTTTAATTCGCCTTCAAAACCAGAAGCAATCAGATTAGAAAGTGTAATCTCGAATAAAATTTCGGTGTTATCTGTTCGTACATTATCTTCTTGTTTAAAAATTTCTAATCCACCTTTGAACATGTCCATATTCACGTTCATAAAAGGACGGAAAGAACCACGAATAGCAAAGATATTTTTCTTGTAAAGTAAATCTGCTGGAAGAATATTTTTCCCTTGTGGATTGAAAACCGCAACATCTGTCATTCCATTTTTAACCAATTGAAGCGACATCAAACGATTATCAACATATTTAAATTGCGGACCACGGAAATTAATCATATCAATTTCTAATTGATCTTTATCCAACGTATCATACAAAGACTTGATTAATTTTCTTGGGTTATCATGGTAATAATAAGCGCCATAAATTAAGTTTACACCCAAAACACCTAATGTTTCTTGTTGTAATTGCGCTGTATTTTCTTTGAATTTTACATGAAAAATAATTTCATTTGCTTTTTCTTCTTCTGCATTCAATTTGAAACGTAAACCTATCCAACCTTGACCTTCATTCTTTTTCGAATAATCAATAGTAGTAACCGTATTTGCATAAGTAAAAAATGCTTTTTCTTTGTAATGATCATCAATAAGACGTTCTTTCATCAATTCCATCTCATGATCCAACATTTTTTTAAGACGAGCTTGTGTTACATAACGACGATTTTCCTCAACACCATAGATAGAATCAGACATCTCTTTGTCATATGCACTCATTGCTTTCGCAACAGTACCTGAAGCTGCACCAGCGCGATAAAAAAAACGAACAGTCTCTTGACCTGCTCCAATTTCTGCAAAAGAACCGTATATTTTCGGATTCAAATTGATCTCTAAAGCTTTTTGTTTAGGAGTAAGAACTTGTTCTAATGCCATAATTATATTTCAAATAGTTTGTGGTAAATTTACCAAATCATTATGGCTAAATCAAATATAAAAATACATTTTTTAGGAACTGGGACTTCGCAAGGAATTCCGATTATTGGAAGCGATCATCCTGTATGTCTGTCGACTAATCAAAAAGATAAACGTTTGCGATCATCGTTGTTATTAGAAAAAAATGGTAAGATTATTACGATAGATAGTGGTCCCGATTTTAGACAACAAATGTTACGTTACAATGCGCAAAGATTGGACGGGATATTGTACACACATGAGCACAATGATCATGTAATGGGATTAGATGATATTCGTCCTTTGGTATTCAAATCTGGTGAAGACATGAATGTTTATGGTTTGAAACGCGTATTAGATGAATTGCATAATCGTTTTCCCTATATGTTTGCCGAACATAAATATCCTGGTGTGCCAACGGTGATAGAAAATTATATTGAAGAAGATAAGTTTGAAGTTGCTGGATTCTCGATAGAACCAATTAAAATAATGCATGGACCATTGCCTATTTTGGGTTATCTGATTGATGATAAAATTGCTTATTTAACTGATGTGAAAACGATTCCTGTAGAGTCTTTAGAAAAATTAAGAGGGGTAGAAATTTTGATTATAAGTGCATTGCGTGTAGAACATGAACATTTTTCACATATTTTGTTAGACGAAGCGATTCGATATGCTGAATTAATAGGTGCTAAACAAACTTTTTTTACACATATTTCGCATCATTTGGGTTTTCATGATGAAGTTGAGAATCAATTACCAAAAGGTAAATATTTGGCTTACGATACGTTAGAAATAATTCTGTAAAAAGTTTAAAAAATAGTTGGAAAAATAAATAAACTAACACTATATTTGCAGTCCATAAAGGCTCGGATGGCGGAATTGGTAGACGCGCACGACTCAAACTCGTGTTCCTTTGGAGTGTGGGTTCGATTCCCACTCCGAGTACTGAAAAATCCCTTAAGTAATTATACTTAAGGGATTTGTTTTTTTATGGGTGGCGAAAAAGGTGGCGAATTATATTTTTTTTTAGAATAGAAAAAATAATAATGAACAATTAAATAAACTTAAAATGTAGACTATAGTCCGTTGTACAATTGTCTACATAAATTAATATTTACTAAATGGATATACTAGAAACTATTGCATTAAATATTAAGAAACTTCGAAAAGAAAAAGGCATTTCACAAGAGACTCTTGCATTAAAGGCTAACATTGATAGAACTTATATAAATGATGTTGAGAATGCTAAAAGAAACATCTCAATAAAAATGTTAGAAAAAATATCTGTAGCATTAGAAATCAACATTAAACAACTATTATAATGGCAAAAAAAACAACTTATGGTTTTACTACACCAGTAAGAAGAAGCACAAAGAATGTTACAGGAAATAAAGTTGGAGGTGAATTAACTGGAGGTGAATATGAAATTAAAAACTTATATAAGTTAACTATTGATTCCAAATCTGAATATTATAAAGAAATTAAAATAAATATTACCGATGCTCCTAATTTATTTTTGAGTGAGGATTTTTTTTCTGCTATTGGAGGTTATTTTATTAGTAATTATAATTGCATAGTTGAAATTGGATTTAAATTGGATGGAAACACTATCATAAACAAAACATTTAATTTACAAGCTTTAGAATATACGTCTATAGGTTTAGATTATTCTTTGAATAAGGAAGAAAATATTGATAAAACCTTAATAGCTTATATTAAAATAATTAACTTTAATGATGATAAATTAGAGATTAATTATACACATTTTAATGCTCAATTTATTAGTTATACAGACTATGTAGATAATATTGAATTTTATAGACATTATAATAATAGTAAAAAAGAGATATGTTATCCTGAACAATTTTACTTTGATACTCAAATAATTCTGGATGGTAGTATTCCCTCGGATATAAACGTGCCATTAAAAAGTTGTAATAGATGTCAGAGAAAATTACCTATTAATCCGTATAATGAAAGAATGCAATTAGCATTCTCAAATCATTGCTCAACTAAAGCTCCTTGTAGACATTCAAGTTTTTCAACTTATAAAAATATTAGTCCGAATAATTTAACAATTGTTAATCTAAATGTAAATAATAAAATTGAAAATGGAGTTTACAAATCTTATTATGGACATCAATTAGAATGTAAAGCATGTAAAAAATTTTATGTAAATGCTGCACTTAATCATTTAAGAACATCTACACAACACAGAGAAGATTCTCTACGAAGAAGATCTTTTGAATTATTATGCGCACACCTATTGAAAAGTGAATGGATCTATCATAAATTTAAGAAGAATATCGGAAAAGAGTTTGATGTTTATATCCATGAAAAATTTAATAAAAAATGCTTTAAATGTGATAAAAATATTACAAAAGCAAAAGACATGCATTTAGATCATACTATGCCATTGTCACACCTTTATCCATTGGATGAAACTGCAACATGTTTATGCCCAAATTGTAATTCACTTAAAAGTGATATTTTACCTAAAGATTTTTATAGTGAAGCTGAATTAACAAGATTGTCTGAAATAACAGGTATTGATAGAGAAACATTAAGTTCTAATAGACCCAATGAAAAAATAATTAATTTACTTAAAAGTAATTTAAAATGGTTTTTTGAAGAATTTATACTTCATCCAGATTATCAAAAAGAAAGAGATGGTAAAAAAGCTGCTGATTCTATTATACATTCCTTACAGAAAATAATAAATAAAAGCCAACAGCCTTATAATTTAATTGAAGAATATAATAAACTTTAATACATTACTAGATATTGATGGGCACTAACTGTGCCCTTATCTTTAATACCATGCTTTTCTAAATGTTGTACATCCTCATCAAAAAGTTCTATATTATTAAAAATACCTTTAGCTATCTTAGATAATTCATATCCCATATTTTTTTTCTTACTTTTACCGAGATGAAAAACTACAACACCATTGTTTTTTAATCTTTCTTTTGAATTTCTTAAAATTTTATTATAAATATCAAAATCTTTCTTTTGAATTTCATCTATAAAGGAGTCTTTATTAATTTTGAAATCTTCTTCATTCCAACCCAAAAACCAACTTCTAAGCCAATGAACTTGATGATATTTTGTACTATCAAAGAATGGCGGAGATGATATAATTGCTGATAAGTCATTAATATCATCGTCCCACTCTTTTAAAATATCTCCATGAAAAATTTTACCTGGTTTAAATGAATCTAAATTTTTATTGAAAAAAGATCTTGAACACTTGTCTTTTAAATTATCTACTAAGGATTTATAAATAAAATCTCCTGTTGGAGCATATGGTGTTATAGGATGAGAATTTCTACTCAACGCATAAGGTCTATTGCCGTGTAAAATATGTAATAGACAACTTATTACATAACTAACATTCGGATCATTATATAAATCTAAATTTTTAAAGAATTGACGAGCTTTTATTATTTCTATATAGGTGTCAGGATGAAAATATTCCACTAGACTTTTATTATATCCAAAGGATTTATGTAGATTACCTTCTGTTTCGTCAAAATCTGATGTTAAAATAAAATTTTCTAATTCTTCAATTAACGATAAACATAATTCAGGATTTTGTATTCCTACTTTACTTTTGGATAATACTACTGAAATTGGATTTATATCTAATCCAAAACTATATCTACCATTTAAAGCAGCTTCAAATGGTATAGTGCCAGAACCTGAAAAACAATCAAATATTCGATCCTCTCTTGAGGAAAAAGATTCTATTAAATGATATGCAATTGCTGGTTTCAATTTTCCATAAAAAGAACATAATGAATGCTGTTTGTTTCCCCAATTTTTTTTTGAATATGGTTCAAATTTTAAAGGATTATTTTCTTTAAAATTTTGCCATTTATCTGAATTTATCATTTTTTAGCTATAATAAGTGTTTGTTTTACAATCTGACCACTTTTCGATCTTCTTTCTCTCAATAATACATTATCAATAATATTAAAATTATGAGCCTTAAATATATCAATAAGAATTTCATCAGTAGGTATGTGATTGTTTGCATAAATACTATCTCCAATATCTAAAAAAACATACCCATCATTTTTCAAATATTTAGAAAAATTTTCAATTACAATATTCATATCGTAAAAGTAATCTCTAATCATTTTAGGAATTCTTTGATCATACCATAAACCTTTGTCATTTAATATCTTTTCAAGTCTAGGAATTTCAATATATTTTTCATTTTTCGTTACATCATTAATACCTGAAGTAACTACCTCTTTTCTAAAATAATTAAGATCAGATTGTTTTTTTAATGCTCCACAAAACCATAATTCAAGTTTTGTATTCCTAATATAATTAGTTCCATTCAAATATGGAGGACTAGTAACTATTAAATCAATTTTATTCTCAATATCAGGTATAAATTCTTTTGAATTATTATTGTTTGCTACAAATGATTTATTTATAGAAAACTCTTTCTTCAAATTAATAATATCTTTTGATATAGTAATTAATTTTTCATATACTGTTGGAATGATTTCCTGTATTTGATCGAGTTCTTTTCCTTTTCTAAATCTTATATCACCTGATCTTTTTAAGTTAGAACAAGCTAATAAACTATAACAAACAGAAATATTAAGTATTTGAGATAATAAGTTATTTTTATATGAATCAATTAAGTTTTTAAATTTTAAAATATTTGAGAAATTAGATTCATTGAAATAGATACTTTTTTTAAAAGTATCTAAATATGTATCTTTTAAAACTGTGTTTTCTTTTTGATTTTCAATTAATTGCTCTATATTGTTTATTAAATAACTTAAATCAATATTTAACTGTTCAAGATCAGAATCTTCTAATTGTAATAATTCTACTTTCATATTTGTTAATGAAATAAGAAATGGATTTACTTCAGAATAATAAACATTAATATTATTTTTTTTACAATAAAAAGGAACTGTGCCAGTTCCAGAAAATGGCTCGTACACAAATTTTACTTCTCTATTTGTAGATTTGAAAATTGAATCAATAAAGTTTTCAGCAAAGCCTTCTAAATAAGGAAACCAATTTTGAATAGGATTATTTTTTGCATTTTTATATGTAACATCCTTTGATAATTCATTATTAGAAAGAATAATATTTTTGTCTATCATTTTATTTTATTGAGAATCGCAAAAATACGAACTTAAACGTCAAAGTATTGTCTTGTAAAATTCTTTTTGAATAATAATTTTTATAAAAAGAAGTATCTTTACCTCATTAAAATAGTAATTACGTACGCGTAAGCTGTCGGAATTTGGTTGCTGGAAACTCGGAATCTTCAAAAACTCAAAATTTTCGATAGGCTTACGCTCATGCCTTATAGTGGCGTGGGCTAGCCTTTTCGAGTTTTGGGTATCCGAGTACCTCAGTAACGGAATGCGTTTAGTTTCACGCCATTTTTATTTCAAGGTTATGGATAATGCTTCAGAAGAACAATTAAAAATCAATTTTCAAAAAATAGCAAACACAGAATATAAAGTAGATAATATATCGGTAAAACCAGATTATGAAAGTTCTAAATTATTTGCTTTTAAAATGGATATAGAAACGCACAAAAGATTAATGAGACATAAAGCAGAAACAGGAATCTCTATAAGAGATTTCATTAATGCAGCTATTCTTCAAAAATTAAAAAAAGACGAGTATTAACAATTTAATAGTATCATGATATTCTAATTTTATTTCTAAATGAATCATATTCTTCTTCAGTAATGTTTAGAATTATTCTGTTAGAATTAGAAAATTTTAATTCTTCAATTGTGAAATCTTCAAAAAAATGTTTGACATCAGCAGTTAAAATATGGTCTTTATAAATTTTTGATTTATAATTTTCAAAGCTATTTATTGAAATTGCTGTTAGGTACTTAATTTCACGTTTAAATAATTCATTAATGATTTTTCTTTTATCTTTCCTTTTTTCATTTAAATAATAATCAACAGAATATTTGATTTGTATTAAATCTTCTCTTATTTCAGATATTTCAATATCAAAGTCAATTTTATTGCGTTCACAATAAAAAAAGATATGCACAAGTGTTTGATTAAGGGAAGTGTAATTATATTTTTTTTTATAAGAAAGTAATCTTTCTCGTAATTCTTGACTTACTTTAATATGAGTTTTTTCCATATTTTTAAATTAAAAAGTGAATGAATTTTGAAACAAAAAATTAAATTATTTAATCAAGTTTTTTTAGAAAAGCATGAAATTCTTCTTCAGAAACATTTAGAATAAAATTCTTTTTGCCTGTAACTTTTGATTCTTCAATTATAATTTTATTATAAAAATCCATAACAATCGATTTTTCTATTTTAGTTTTAGAAATTTCATTTTTAATTTTATCATAACCATCATGGCTTATGTTTTTTAAATAATTATTTTCTTGATATTTCAGTATTTTATAAACTCTTTCTTCTGATTTAAAGAGTTCTATAATTGTATCCAATATATTTTCATCAAATCTTTTTAAATTATAATACATTTCATTTCGAACCTCATATTTTAAGTTAATTTCATTTCTTTCAAGATAGTTTAGAATAAATTCTATAATTCTATTATAAGAAATAACATGATATTTTTCCCCAATGAAAGAAAGTTTATCTTTTATAGCTGTATCAATTTGAATCGTTGTTTTCATCATTTTTAGTCTAAAGTTTAAGAAATGTCTACTTTTAAAATGTTGTTATTGAGTGTTTTAGTTGTTTTTTTGTGAAAAATACATACTTAACTTATAGTTTTGTAAAAAATAAATACACTTAAATTAATGATAACCAATAAATTAACTCCACCAAGTGGCGTTCCCTCTCGCTTCTCAAAAACATTTTTACAATTAATATATATTGTATTATGTGTAATTGATAGAAATTGAGATAAATAATTTTTAAAAGTTGTATTTATGTTTTTGAGATTTTGTTTTAAACTTTTTAGTATTTCGATTTTTCTAAAAATCGTTATGTATGTACTATTTTGATAGATTTTAGTAATTAAAAATAAACGTTTAATTTTCTAATGTTTAATTTTTGTTGTTTTATAAATTGTGAAATGTGTTTTCAAATTATTTTTATTTTTTTCAAAAATTATAGTTGAGATTTCCTTTATATTTTGAAATTTTTAATTAGAAATTCATTCAAATCTTTAAAATTTTTATAGAAAATAGAATCATCTTTTACTTTCGTTTTTAATTCCGTTTCTAAGAAATTCGATGCAGATTTTCCTGCGTTATCGTGATCAAAATAAGTCTGAATAGTTTCATATTTATTTATTGATTCTATGTTTTTTCTGAGTAAAGCAATTGAATTTAAAATCAAAAAATCATTTTTATATTCTTCAGTAGGAAATAAAAAAAGGTAACTGATAAAATCACTCCAACTTTCAAAAATTTTTAGTTGATTGTGATTGTTTTTAATCAAAGAAATATTTTTTTTGACTAAACACATTTTGACATATTTGTTTCGAATTTCAAAACCATTTTGATTGTTTGGGAAAGCTATTGCGTAATATTTTTTACCATTCAATTTGTAATGAATTTCTTTGCAATAACGTTTTACAATTTCTAAAGGCAGTTTTCTTTCTTCCAAATACTGAATCAAAGGAAACGATGAAATTTCTTTCAATTCCAAAATTTCATATTCATTTTTTGTTTGAACTTTTTCAAATTGTAAATCATTTTGCTTTTGAAAAGAAAAAGAATTATCGTTGAATTTTTGAATGATTTCTTTAATAGAAAGTTTTTCAATTTTAGAAATTAAATCAATTAAAGTCCCTCCGAAACCTTCTCCAAAATCATAAAAACGATTGGTAGAAATATCGACTTTAAATGAAGCTGTTTTTTCATTTCTGAATGGGCTTAAAAACCAAAAAATATTCTGTTTACTATTTATTGGATAAATACCTTTTTTAGCTAAATAATCAATCATTCTTATTTTCTCGTTTATTGTTTTGCAATTCATTTCCTGTGCAGTTAAGATTTTACAATTTTTTTGATATTTGATGAGAATATTATTTATTTATAAGATATACAATTACTTATGTTGTCATCAACTTGTCATCATTCATCAAATTTTGTCATCGTTTTAAAAAATCTCTCATCAAACTAAAATTTGATGACGGTTTGATGAGAAGTTTGATGAGAGTATTTTATTGATATTTAATTAATTATAAGGTTCTCATCACTCTCATCAAAAAAATGACGTATTTCGCTGAATATAATTTTATAGTATCTTCCTAATCGGTCAATTTTCACGAATTCACCATGTGGTAAAAGCTCAAATCCTTCATATTTATATGTATTATCGGTAGGAGTTAAACCAAACCCTTTTAGAATGTTTCGAGCTTCTTTTGGAGTTATTGCATTTCGTCCATGGATCTTTTTTGAAATTGACTGAAAATCCATAGGAGCAATTAATATTTCATCTGTATTGAAGTTTTCTTGGATTTCATATAAAACATCATATACTTTACTTTTAGCTTCTTCATTTTCAAAATCCATTAATCTTGCCAATGCTTTTGTACGAATTTGCTCTGGAGTAAACCACATACGAGTTTGTTTCGGAGTTGAATATGAAATTCGAATTAAATAGTTTAAAAAGAAAGGAATTTCCTTGTATAGGTGTTTATCAAATTCAGGATTTTTAATAATTGATGGAATTTTTCTAACCCAAAATCGAGTTTCTTTCTTATCGATTTTGATAAAGTTCTTTTCAAAGTTAGAAGTCATCACAAATTTGTAGAATGATTCGACTTCTTCTTTATCTTTTCCTTTGCTTTCAATCTTGTTTCGGTCTGCTGTACTAAGGAATTTAATACGTTCTGTTACCTGTTGATTATCTGTAATAATTTCATCAACCAAAACTAAAAGTTTACCATTTAAATCCGAATTGAAGTTGTTTACAAATGAATCAGCATTGATAAAAGTGGCATTGAAAGAGAAAATTTTTCGAAGCCATTTCAGAAATGTACTTTTCCCTGTTTCACGTTCTGAGGAAACTAATACAAGAACAGGTAAAATTTGAGTTGGATTTTCTAATAATATTTTTAGATAATCTAACCCTAATAAATATTGTTCTCCGAATATATGCTTGATATATTGAAGTGTATAAGGAATTTTTGATTGTAATTCTAGTAAATCAATTACCGATTCGGTTTCGATGTCATAATCTAATGGATGATAGATATTGTAGAAATCACCAATTTCTCGCTCATAATTGATGTGTTGTGGAATACAGCAAAATCCGTAGTACTTTTTGATAGCAGAAATATAATCTTTACCAAGATCATTTACGATGGTTTCTTTGTTCCAAGAAATCATGATTTTCTCGGTATCTTTTGAGATGGTAGGACGTTCAATTATAGCAAAATATGACGTGCCCACTCGAATAAATTCGGCAGAATCTAAGTTCATAATAAATTGTTTGATTAATTGTTATGTCTTATCTTTGCCATAGAATTATAGCAAAACATAACGTAAGTTATTTTTATAAATGAGAGTTTAATGGGGATTAAACTCTTTTTTTATTTCTCACCATATAGAGTTTATTTTTTATTAAATAGATTTCTATTCTTCTGAGCAATTTCCATTAATTCTTTTTTACTGTAAAAAATTGACCTTTGAACTTGATAAAATGGAACAAGTCCTTTCTTTTTCCAATCAATAAGCGTAACAACACTAATATTAAGTAACCTTGCCGCTTCCTTTTGAGTAAGACGATCATCTTCTGGAATATCCTTTGTGGTTTCGGAAATATCCATTTTTCTTAAACGTTTAATTACTATTTCAACAATAGCTTCTAAATCTTTCTTTGAATGTGTGTACAATAAGTTTGACATATCTAATTATTTTTAATTGTATTTAACTTAAATTTTAATTATGATATACAAAGCTAAAATGAAATGTAGGTTACAATTTTACAATTTAAAATTGTAATTGTATTTGGTTTATTGTTAGTTATTTATTGTTAGTTTATTTTTAATTCTTGTAAAATAAAATCTATATTTTTTTGTTTTTCAGGAGCAAAATTTGTTAAATTTAAATTAATTCTGAAAATTTCTGCTCTATTTTCAGCTATGGTATTATATGCATTTTTAGCAATAACCTTATCTAAGTTTTGCATATTACCGCTTACATTATTTGTAATAATTTTAGAAGTTATTAAATATTTAATACTTAATATAAAATCGGTTGAATTATCAAGATTTATAAAAGAAAGCTCTTTTACTTGAGGTTGGTACTGAAGCTTACATTTTGTATCACAGATAAAGAATATTCCTACAAATGACTTAAGTTCCTCTATGTTTTCTTCAGTTAATTTAACTTTTAAAACATCGATTGAGATTTTTTCTAAAACTTTATAAAATTGGTATTTAGAAATTTTATTTATTTTAATCGGTTTTATGTTTTTCTTTAATTCTTCAATAATGTTTTCTTGCTCAATTTTATCTTCATACTTTTTTAAGATTGATAATATTTCAATGTCATTTTTCTGTGATTGTTTATTAAAACTTGATATTAAAAGTTTAGTTTTTTGATTTTCTTTAATGAATAATTCTTTAGTGACGTTATTTTTTAGATAATCTATAACTTCCTTTTTATTGTTTATTAATAGGTTATTTGACTGAGAAATTTGATTC
>NZ_JACALO010000001.1:72974-137407 GCF_030328185.1 Empedobacter sp. 225-1
TGAATTTTTGAATTTTCTTTAATGAACAATTCTTTAGTGACGTTATTTTTTAGATAATCTATAACTTCCTTTATATTGTTTATTAATAGGTTACTTGACTGAGAAATTTGATTCTGAATTTTTGAATTTTCTTTAATGAACAATTCTTTAGTGACGTTATTTTTTAGATAATCTATAACTTCCTTTATATTATTTATTAATAAGTTATTTGACTGAGAAATTTGATTCTGAATTTTTAATATTCCTTCACGGAATAAATCTTTAGTAATATTATTTTGATTTATATCGGAATATTTTTTTCTTCTTATTAATGATAATTTTTCTTTTTCTAGGAACTCAAAAGCAAATTTATCGTGATAATGTAATCCTAAATCTTTTTCAAAATGTAAATTTTTATAATTTGTTAATTCGAATATAAATCTTGATATGATTTCATTTGAAATATCTTCAAGTTCATTTGTGTTGACGATAAAGTCTTTTATTATTTTAATTAAACTTTTCTTGTATTGGAAATAGAAAAGTCTGCTTGTAGTTTTATCTTTCTTTGATCTAGTAAAATAATCATCGAACCTTTCAAAAGTGATTAGTTTTCTTAAATTTTTATTTAACTCGTTTTGAACGTTTGATAAAAATTCATCGATTTTCTTTGATGTATTAGAATTAATATTTTTTAATTCCTCTGATAATAACTTATTGTAAACTTCATTATATGACTTTTCTTTATCCTTTTTAGAGCTTAATCTATATTCATCTATATTAAATGAATACTTATGAAATTCATAATTTTTTTCTTTGATTAGCCAATATAAACTAATTGATATACCGAAATATAGTGTTGAAATTAAAAAAAAATTCCCTCTACTTATTTCAAAACCTTTGTCAAAAAATGTCACAAATACAAGTAAAGATAAACTGATGAAAAATAGTATAGCAATTTTTTTATTATAAAAAATTGACTTATTTAAAAGTATTGATAATGGTGCATTCATAATTATTTTATTTTATCCCAAGTGTTATTCATTTCGTTTTTCTTTAATTCTTCAGAAATATTTACATATTTTCTAAAGCTTTCTTCTTTTTTATGTCCTGTTATTTTCTTCAATACAGAAATATTCATTCCCATAATTACAGAGTTCGTAACAAAGGTTTTTCTTGCAGTATGACTAGTAATTAATTTATGTTTTGGGACAACATCATCAATCCTTTTTTGACCAGAATATCTTGTAATAGAAATAGGTGTGTTAATTTCTGCTATTTCGCAAGCTTGTTTAATGTATTCATTAAATTTCTGAGATGATATTACAGGTAACGGATAATAAATGGTGTTTTCGTAACGCTCTAAAATTTGTTTTGCAAATTGATTCAAAGGAATAATATGATCGATTGTTTTGGTTTTTAGAATGTTCATTTTGATATAATCTTCATATATATTCGCTTTATTAAGATTGTAAGCATCAGAAAATCTCAGACCTGTAAAACAAGAAAAACAATAAACATCTCTTACATGCGAATGTTTTGTTTTTTTGAATTCGAAATTCAATAAATGAAATAGTTCGTCTTTCGTTAAGTAGATTACTTCAATTTCATTTTCTGTTGTTTTGAATTTTTTGAAAGAGGTGTTTTTATGATAATCTCTTTCTTCTGCCCAACGCATAAAGGTTTTGAAAATATCAATATGCTTACTGAAAGTATTGTTTAGAATTTTCTTTATTTCAAAAGCATAATCCCTAATTCGTTCGAAAAAATGAATATCAATAGTGTCAAAAGTGATTTTTTCTCCAGAATACTCTTGGTAATCGTTTAAAAACTTTTTTGCAGAATTGTAGTTCTTAATAGTATTGGGAACTTTAGTTGATTTATTTGTATCAATAAATTCCTCAAAGCAATCGAAAAAATTATGACTAGCAATTAAATTCGATTTGCTTTTTAGTTTGTCATCGAAGAATTTCTTTGAAGGCTCAATTTCATTCAAGTATAGGTATCGAATAATCTCATTTGCTCTGTTTTCATGATTATCAATGATTTTATTGAATTCAATATGATTGTTATACTCCTCTTTCTTTAGGTTTTGTTTGATTCTTTGGGTTTTAGAATTCCAATTATTCTCAGATGATTTTACATCAGGAATTTGAAATCTAAATCGTTCAGAATTGAAAGTTATTGTCATTAAAACAGGACATCGACCTGATTTATCCTTTTTATCTTTCCTTAAATTGATTGAAACTTGCATAGTTGTTTAAATGAATTTAGAGTTACTAAATAGGTGGCTATTTTGGGGGCAAAATTTGCTTTTAAATAGATTTAAACAAATGTAAATTAATATTTGTAAATAATTGATATTGAATTTCAGTGAATTAAAATATGATTAGAATGAATTAGAAAAGTAAGGACTCCCACTCCGAGTACTGAAATTAAGACTTATTTAATTGCAAATCAATTATTTAAGTCTTTTTTTTATCCCCTAAATATTCCCTAAAGTTTCAAAACTCATATTTTAAACTGGTTTTAAACCTCTTTTAAAAACATTAAAAAAACCTCATCTTTCAAATCGAAATGATGAGGTTTTTTGTTTTTATGTAATTTGATTAACGTTATATTATTAAATAATCTTACCCGTTTGGCTCATTGTTTTTACAAAGTCGACACCGTTGGGGTAAAGGTTGAAGTAAAACCCGTAAGGCTCACTGTTTGTATAGTCTTACACCGTTGGGGTTTGGCTTTTTTATGCTCATAATCCCACTCATCAGAACCGTCGCTAAATTGTGTTACATAGTTTGCAAATCTTGTAAAATTGTTTTGTTCCGTTTCAAATTTAAATTAATGCCTAATCATATAAATTGTTGTTTAATAACAATACTACAGTAATAAATGTCCTTTGTTTATCATTTAATTTTCATTTAACAAACAGATAATATTTAATTAAGCTAATAAGAAAATAGAAGAGTTACTTTTGTATCAACATAATCCTCATGTGTTAATTTATATCATTTCTCAAAATCACTTCTCGTATCGGGAAGTTTTTTTGTTTTTAGTAGAAAAATAGAGACCAAAAAAAAGTCGAAATTTTAATTTCGACTTTTATATTTATCTTTTGTTTAAACGATCAATGACGTACTCGACTTGAGTTTTTCCATGAGGTTTTGGAGAACCGTTTTCGTCCAAATTAACCATTGTTATTCGGTCAACTGTAATAATGGTTTCGTGGGTCATTTTATTTCGAACCTCACATTTTAAAACCAAAGAAGTTCTTCCAAATTTTACGACTTCTATTCCAATCTCGACAATATCACCTTCTCGAGCAGATGACATAAAATTAATTTCGGACATGTGTTTAGTAACGACATGCGAATTTTCGAGTTGAACAATGCTATATAATGCAGCTTCTTCATCAATCCAAGCCAAAAGTTTTCCTCCAAAAAGCGTTTTGTTTGGATTGAGATCTTCTGGTTTTACCCATTTACGAGTGTGAAATTTCATAGTCTTCTGTTTTAATTTCTTGTTTATTTTGAGTTGCTAACTGATTTGCATCCGTAATAAACTGTACTAAATTTACGGCATATTTTCCATCTAACAACGAGTCATGATGACGCATCAATGCATCTGAAATTTCTGCAATTGCATTGGGATGAAAATTCTTTTGATCGGTTGAAATTGTATTGGAACAGCATACATTTTTGAGATCGGAATAAATCATTTGATTAAGGTATTGATCTCCAATTTTAATTGTTCCTTTTTCTGCAATAATTGTAATATTACTTTCGAAATTTTTATTAAAAACAGAAGTTGTATAAATCATGTGTCCAATTGCATCATCAGCTATAAAATCAACACAGCCAGAATCATCAAATTCCGTAATTTCTTGATGCGTAAAATTGAAACTTTTTGCATTGGTACATACCACTTCGTTGAACCAAAAATTCATGATATCTACAAAATGAGAAAATTGGGTAAATAATACTCCACCGTCCATTTCTTGATTTCCGTGCCATTCACGCAATTTGTAATAATTCTTGTTACGGTTCCAATAGCAATTAATATTCACCATGAAAACTTTCCCTAAAGAATTGTTATCAAGTAAATTTTTTATGTATTGTACAACTGGAGAAAAACGAAGTTGCATTGAGGTAAAAACACGAAGTTTTTTTTCCTCAGCAACTTTCAAGATTTCATTTGTATCTTCTACTGTTAAAGCGATAGGCTTTTCAATCAAGACATTTTTTCCTGCTTTTAGGCAACGAATAGCGTGTTCGCGATGCATACCATTTGGTGTTGCAATCACCACTACATCTGTTTCTTGATCTTCGTTCAGAAAACTTTCAAGGGTAGAATAACCTTTAATTGATAAATCTTCGGGTAAATTAAAATCGATAACCGAGATTAATTGTGCATTTTCAGCTTCTTCTATCGCTTGTTGATGTACACGTCCAATATGACCGTAGCCTAAAATGGAAAAATTTTTCATTGAAATTATTTAATAATTTTTTCTAATATCTTTTGCGTGATTAGATAAGTTGGTTTTACACCTGTTAATCCTAAGCCGCCTGAAGCCAATGTACTTCCTGTTTCTAACGGATTATCCGAAGCGTAATAAGCATACATCACTTTAACATCTTTATCGATATGATGTCTAATTTTAGATGCTACCTGAATTGCTTTTTGGTAATGAGCTCCCTCCATTTCTAATCCAATTGCTTGGAAAGACGAATTTTTAAAATATTCTAAAACGTCTTTGTTCTGCAATGATGTTCCTAAAACCGAAATCATAGGTCCTTCGTACACTCCTAAACCTTGGCCTTCGAAATCTGCAGCTGATAATTCGTTATCAAAAACATAGTTATCTGTTGTACCTTCGAAAACGTGTGCTGTTGCAATCATGATATCACCTTTTATTCCTTCAAGAATTCCAGCTTTACCCATAATAGCAACTGATTTTACATTCATTTTGAATTTTGCTTCATCAACTTTATACGGTTTTAATAACTCGTCCATCGCTTCGAATGCTTGTTCTCCAAATGCATAATCCATTACAATAATCACTTCATTGTTCTTGTCTTTTGCATAAGAAAATGCTGAGTTTGCTATGTTTACTTTCGATAAATCAATAATTTGAACATCGATATTTGTTCCTGATTGATCTTTGATGTAAACTAAGCCATTTTGTTGTGTGTATTCATTTAACGAATCGCGAAGCATTTTGTTATTTGCAGCACTTAAATCTTCGTAAATTTCTACACCATCGTTTTTGTATTTTCTTTTCAATCCATCATATGCGTACAACATATTCGATACACTGTGCATATTTGCAGAGATGATATGAATGTTTTTATCTTGAAGATTATTTTCGAATAATACACGTTTGATGGCATTTGCCCATTTTTCTCCAATCATATGGTGACCAATCGATTCACGCAAAGTTGAAGTGAATGTAATTTCGCGTTTTTTTGTACCGATACGATCTTGTTGACTTGTGTAACCCATCCAATAAACAATACGGAAAAAACGATCTTTATCATTAGAAGTTCCAAAATATTCGTGAATATCTTGCGTTTCTTCAAATGTTCTTCCTAAAATCGTCGATAAATGCATCAAGGCAACTTCACGCTCTTTACGAGAAATTTCAGCCTCATTAAAAACTACATTTTCGATGAATTCCCATGCTCTACTTTTAGAAAGTGTTTCGTTACTAAACGCTCTATTTCTAATTTTATCCGCTTCGTTATACAAAAATGTTAAGTGCGTCAACACATCATAAATATCAGAACGACCGCGTGAAATTTCAATATTCATTTGATCATCATCAATTCTGTAGCAAAAACGACGGCGTTTGGCAGGGATAATAGGTGTAAAAATTGATCGATCGTAACCTTCGTCCGATGTAAAAGACACATAAGGAGTTTCTACAATGCCTTCTGGTAAGCGATCCAAAACATACATCAACCCGCTTAATTCTACCTTGTTTGGATCTGTCATCGATCCGTAGATTTCAGGATTAATTTCGAATAATAAGTTTCTTAATATTTTTCCAGGTGCACCAGATGGACGGTACACTCCTCTATGAAATAAATGACGCATAGAGATGTATAATCTTTCAATAGCGTCAGTAGATCTTCTTGCTCTTGTTATAGACATAATTTTTTTACTTTTTTTGGTTGTTTAATTCTTCTTGAATGGCCATTAATTCATCATACCATTCTTGCCCAAATTTTCGGACCAATGAATCTTTAGCAAACGTTGCGACATTCACTTTCAATTCTTTTCCTAAGGTACAAGCATCTGCACAAATATCCCACACATGATAGTTGACAGAAGTGAAATTTGAATATTCCTTAATACGAACTGGATATAAATGACACGAAATGGGCTTTTTGTAATCCACTTTTCCGTCTTCGTAGGCTTTTTCTATTCCACATTTCGAAAAACCATTTTCTTCGAATACCAAATAGGCACATTCGCGATTATTAACCAAAGGCGTTACCCAATCGCCATCGGTATCCATTGTGTACTTACCTTCTTGCTCAATCACCGCAATTCCTTCGGGACGCAAATAAGGTTTTACATCTTCATAAATATCGTCTAATATTGTTAATTCGTCTTCATCTAAAGGTGCACCAGCGTCACCTTCTACACAACAAATCCCTTTACATTTGTTTAGATTACAAACAAAATCTTCATTTAGTAGTTCTTCAGATACAAGGGTCTTTCCTATTTGGAACATATGTTACATTAAATTTTGTAACATGCAAAGATACGGATTATTCCTCAGAAAAATGTAATTTTGTAAAAGAATAATGGATAATTTACTTTCAAAAATCAATCATCCTAAGGAACTTAGGGCTATTGAAACGTCTCAATTAAATCAGTTAGCTTATGAGATGCGAGAATTTATTTTGGATACTTTAAGCGTAAAACCGGGGCATTTAGGCGCGAGTTTAGGTGTGATCGAATTGACAATAGCTTTGCATTATCATTACAATACACCAAATGATTTGTTGATTTGGGATGTTGGACATCAATGTTATCCACATAAAATTTTGACTGGTCGAAAAGAAGTTTTTGATTCGCTTCGTCAAAAAGATGGCGTTTCTGGTTTTCCAACTCGTTTAGAAAGTGAATTTGATACGTTTGGAACTGGGCATTCTTCTACTTCAATTTCTGCAACTGTTGGTATGGCAACTGCGGATAAAATCAATCAAATCAATAGAAAACATATCGCCATTATTGGTGATGCTTCGATAACATCTGGAATGAGTTTGGAAGCGTTGAACCATCTTGGTTCAACCAATTTAGATGTTTTAGTGATTTTGAATGACAATGATATCGGAATTGATCCTTCGGTTGGTGGTTTGAAAAAACATTTTAAATCATTAGAAAATCAATCCGAAAATATTTTCACCAATTTTGGTTTAAATTTTATTGGAACAATCGATGGGCACAACTTTGAGGAATTATTTGATGCTTTTGAAAAAGCAGATTCAATCAAAGGTCCAAAAGTTTTACATATCAAAACAACCAAAGGAAAAGGGTACGAACAAGCCGAAATTGATCAAGTAAAATGGCATGCACCAGGTTTATTTAATAAGGAAACAGGTGAAATAAAATCAAAGAAAAGGGAAAAATCGTATCAAGATGTTTTTGGTGAAACGATGTATCAATTACTTGCAAATAATCCTCAAATTGTAGCGATAACACCTGCAATGTTAACAGGAAGTAATTTGGTAAAATGTCATCAAGATTTCCCTAATCGTGTTTTTGATGTTGGAATTGCGGAGCAACACGCAGTGACATTTGCAGCTGGTTTGGCAACGCAAAATACCGTTCCGTATTGCGTGATTTATTCCACATTTTTACAGCGTGCATACGATCAAGTGATACATGATGTTGCTTTGCAGAATTTACCTGTTGTTTTTTGTATCGATCGTGCAGGATTCGTTGGTACAGACGGTGCGACGCATCATGGTTATCTTGATATTGCGTATTTACGCGAAATTCCGAACATGATTGTTTCTTCTCCTCGAAACGAAAAAGATTTCAAAAATCTCTTGTATACAGCACAATTCACGAAACATCCTTTTGCAATTCGCTATCCAAAAAATAATATCCAAACCTATAATTCTAAAGTCGAAAAAATAGAAATCGGTCAATCTGAAATCATTTTTGAAGGGAATCAAATAGCAATTCTTTCAACTGGTTTAATTAGTTCTCGAATAGAAGAAATTATCATTCAACATCATCTTCAAGACAAAGTAGCTTTGATTGATTTCCCGTTTATTAAACCTTTAGACGAATCTCGCTTAAAAGCTATTTCATTGAAATATTCGACTATTTTAACCTTTGAAGATGGAATCAAAAAAGGTGGTTTTGGGAGTGGAGTTTTAGAGTTTCTGAATTCAATTCATTACAAAGGAAATATCACCATTAATGGCTATCCAGACGAATTTATCGAACATGCCTCAATTGTTGAATTAGAACAAATGGTTGGATTAGATGATTCATTTATTTTCGAAATGATTTTATCTTATTCATAATTTTCGGTACGAGAGTTGTAGTTGCAAACGCATCTAATAAATAGGACACAATGAAAAAAATAATTGGTTTATCTTTTATAGCAGTTTTGCTAACGTTGCAATCTTGTGGAACAACAAGTAATATGCAAGAATTCTACACAAAATATAACAATCAGTCTACCGTAATTCCTTTACCATCTTTTGCGCTAAAATTAGCTGGAAAAGCAGGCGGAACAGATTTATTTAATTATTTGAAATCAGCTAAAGTTTTTGTAGTTAGCGATGCAGGACAAGGAAAGCAAAAACGAATCATGAATGATTTGCAATCGTCAATGCGTGGTGAAAAATACGAAAACTTAGTAAAGTTTAAAGCAAAAGATAGTCGTTTGAATATTTCGTTACAAGAAGATGGTGATCGTGTAAAGAAAATGATTTTTGGGATTAATGGCTTGCGTAATGTATTGGTAATTGATTCGAAATTAGATATTCCACGAACAGATTTAGATAAAATTTTAGACAAGGTTTCGGCTGAAGATATTGCAGATTTAGCAGATATTTTGAAATAATATAGGAAGCCAGCTAATTTGCCGGCTTTATTTCATATACAAGTTTAATAGATTCATCTTTAAAATTATATTCTCTATAATAAATGATCACCTGATGATCTATAAATAATTTTGTATTCTCATAAAACTTCTTAATATTTAATTTACTATCATCTAAAATGTATAAATCTTTGCATCCATTTTCATTATAAAGAGAAGTCGTGAAATTCTTTTTAGACTTTCGAGCTTTTTCAGCTAAATAATCTTCTTCAACATAACCTAAACAGCTTTTTCCTATATCGGATAAGCGAATTATCTGAGTCTTTGCTTCAGGCAATTTCACCATCAAACAACTATTTGACATAAAAAGGAGAATCATAAATCCTAGAAATCGGTAATTTTTCATCATAATGAAATTAATGTTGTACATTAATTAAAAATAGATAAATTTTATCTCAAAACAATTCTTCTTAACTTTGTCGCATGAGTGGAAAATTATATTTGGTTCCAACACCAATCGGAAATTTAGGAGATATGACATTTCGAGCTGTTGATGTATTAAAAGAATCGGATGTGATTCTTGCTGAAGACACGCGAAATAGTGGTATTTTACTAAAACATTTCGAAATTTCTACTCCAATGCGTAGTTATCATATGCACAACGAACATCAAGCAACAGAAGATATTGTTCGTCAGTTAAAAGATGGTCAAATTATCTCTATTATTACAGATGCTGGAACTCCAGGTATTTCTGATCCAGGTTATTTGTTAGCGAAAGAGTGTGTTGCAAATGATATTGTTATCGAATGTTTGCCTGGCGCAACTGCTTTTGTTCCTGCTTTGGTTGTTTCGGGATTACCAAATAACGAATTTACTTTTGTTGGATTTTTACCTGTAAAAAAAGGACGAAAATCTAAATTAGACTCATTAGTAGATGAAAAGAAAACAATGATTTTCTACGAATCTCCCCATAAAATAGGACGAACTTTAAAAGATTTAGCTGAAAATTTTGGCGCTGAACGTAAAGCGAGTTTATCACGAGAAATTTCTAAAAAGTTTGAAGAAACATTACGTGGAACTTTAACAGAATTGGCTGAAATTGCCGAAAAAAGAAATTTAAAAGGTGAAATGGTTTTGGTTGTTGAAGGAAATCACTAATCGTTGAAACGAATGTCTTTGATGTTTAATTGCCAAGTTCCTTTTCCTTGCCAATAATTCATCCCGATAGTATAAACCATATCAAACGATTGACCTTTCTCTAATTTTGGACCAAATTTACCTAATTTGAAACCTATTGCAGGAAATGTAATACGCGTATCTCGTTGATGTACATACAAACGTGCATGTTCTTTACCAACTAATCTAAAATCTGTTGCCAATAGATCTTTTGACAGAAAAACAGGGTTCATATTTTCTGGACCAAAAGGAGCCATACGCATCACAGATTCTAAAAAAGTACGTGTCATATCGTTGAACGATATCTCTTTATCAATCAAAATAGAAGGTGTAAAGTGTTTGCCGTTCGACATTTCTTTTACCGTTTCATCAAATTTTATTTTAAACTTCTCGAAGTTTTCTTCTTTCATTGCTAAACCGGCCGCCGCCATATGTCCACCAAATTGAGTTAGCAAATCTTTGTTGGTTGCAATAGCAGAATGAATATCAAATTCTTGAATAGAACGTGCCGAACCTACTATTTCTCCTTCATTGTTTTTCGTAAATACAATCGTCGGTTTGTAGTACAAGTCAACTAAACGCGAAGCAACAATTCCTATGACTCCCTTATTCCAAGAAGAATCGTAAACAATTGTCGAATATTTTTCATCTGTATTGATTTGATTTAGTTGTAATAGCGCATCATGTGTCATGTCAAGGTCCAACGTTTTGCGTTCGTTATTCAAAGAATTTATGTCATTCAGGTATTTACGACAATCTTCTTCGTCTGTACTCAACATAAAACGAACAGCTTCAGAACCGTGTTTTATTCGTCCAGCGGCATTAATTTTTGGCGCAATTGAAAAAACAACATTCGAAATGTTGACATTATTTTTAATATTGGTCGGAATTAATTGTTGAAATGCTAAACGAGGTTCAGAGTTTAATCGTTGTAAACCTGCATAAGCTAAGATGCGATTTTCACCCGTAATGGGTACAATATCAGCCGCAATACTTACAGCAACTAAATCTAAAAGTGGTAAAAGATTCTCTTTCGGAAGGTTAAACTTTTCGGTATATGCTTGTGCTAATTTAAATCCAACTCCACAGCCGCTCAACTCTTTGTACGGGTAACGGCAACCTTTTTGTTTTGGATCCAAAACAGCATAGGCTTTTGGCACAGAACGATCTGGTAAATGGTGATCGCAAATAATATAATCTATTTTTTTTGATTGTGCATAGTTAATTTCTTCATGAGCTTTTATGCCACAATCTAACACAATAACCAGTGAAATGTTATGATCTACAGCAAATTGTATGCTTTGTTGAGAGATGCCATAACCTTCGTTGTTTCGATCTGGAATATAAAAAAAGACTTTCGAGTAGATAGAAGTCAGAAATTCGTAAAATAATGTTACAGCTGTCGTTCCATCTACATCGTAGTCTCCAAATATTAAGATATTTTCTTCGTCATCTATAGCGTTTTTGATACGCGAAACTGCATCAGACATTCCTTTCATCAAAAAAGGATCATGCAATTCCTTTAAAGAGGGGTTGAAATACGATTTAGCTTGGCTAAAATTCGTTATTCCACGTTGAGCTAATAAAATAGCAAGAACCTCTGAAATGTTAAGTGATTCTCTTAAATCCTTAATTACCTCAGTTGTGGCTTGTTCTTTTATTTCCCATGTTTTTTCCATCTCTTTAATGTACGTATTTTTTATTAGAGAGAAGGGTAAAAGCAATCTTATTTAGATTTATTTGCTTCTTTAACGTATTTGTCTAATGCCATTGTCATTGACGGTGTCTGTGGTGTTGGCACCTCAATATCTACACGTAATCCCATCTCTTTTGCTTGATCTGCTGTCGATTTCCCAAAAACTGCTATTCTCGTATCGTCTTGTACAAATTCTGGAAAATTTTCAAATAAAGATTTAATACCAGAAGGTGTAAAGAAAACAAGAATGTCATATTTTACATCAGACAAATCTGATAAATCACTTGATACAGTTCTGAACAAAGTTGCTTTTTGCCATGTTAAACCTAAGCTATCTAATAAAGTAGGAACGTTTGGTTTCAAAACATCAGATGCGGGTAATAAAAAGTTTTCTTCTTTGTGCTTTTTAAACAAAGGCACCATGTCAGCAAATACTTTTTCTCCAATATAAATTTTACGTTTTCTATAGACTATGTATTTTTGTAAATAGAAGGCAATCGCTTCAGATTCACAAAAATATTTCATAGAATCAGGAACGGTAAAACGCATTTCTTCTGCAAGGCGGAAGAAGTGATCAATTGCATTTCTACTCGTAAAAATAACTGCAGTAACTTTGCTAAAATCAATCTTTTGTTGTCTAACTTCTTTTGCGTCTATTCCGACAACTTGGATAAATGGTCTAAAATCAATTTTGATTTTATTACTTTTTTCAATCTCGTAGTATGGCGAGTTCTCCGCCTGAGGCGTTGGTTGTGATACTAATATTGATTTAACTTTCATAGTAATTTTAGATTACTTTACCAACAATTAACAGCTTTGCTAAAACCATAATAGGTAAAATTTCTAGGGTGCAAAGGTACAAAATATTATAATACCAAATTGATTTATTCTTATGAATTTGTTTGGCGTAAATGCTATAAATCTCAAATATTCTATTCAAAAACAACAAAATAAAACCGATGATGATTAAATAATCTTTGTTAATTTGGGTATAAAAAAATAAAAAGCAAATAACTAATAAAAGCAAAACATTTTTAGCGTTTACATAACTCGAACTTTTCATAAAATAGAGAATAGAACTAGATTCATAAAATACTTTATAAAAAACGACCTCTATCAATAGTCTGAAAAGCATGATGATACTAATAATTCCAAAGGTTATTCCTAGACGAGATAAATAATAAAAGTTGAAATTCGGGAGGTGGTTGTAATTAATGTCAAAATAAGAAACCAATAGTAGACTGATCAATAAAACTGTTACAGCATTTACAATAAAACTAAACAGAGTCGTATTATCGTCCGTAAAATTCATGTATTCGTTTTTATTTGTTAGCGTCTTAAAATTTTTCGCAAACAAATATTTTGTCGCACAAACCAATAATAAACACATTATCAAAGTAATAAGAATAGTGTCATTGCCAACTGTGTTTTTTCCTATTGAGATTAAATCGTTTGTTTTCATAATTTTTTCAAAAATACAAAACCCTAACAATCTTATAACTATCTTTATGCCCACAAAATTATATTTATGTCGGACAAATTAGTTATTATCCCGACCTATAACGAAAAAGAAAACATAGAAGCTATAATCCGCGCTGCTTTAGCGGCTGACGGAGCATTTGATGTATTAATTGTTGATGATAGTTCTCCTGATGGAACAAACGAAATTGTAAAACGTTTAATTCCTGAGTTTAATGGGCGTTTGCATTTAGAAATTCGAACAACAAAAGATGGTTTGGGGCGTGCTTATGTACATGGTTTTAAATGGGCTTTAGCCAATAATTACGAATTTATTTTCGAAATGGATGCCGATTTTTCTCATAATCCAAATGATTTGCCACGTTTGTATCAAGCTTTGGCTGATGGTGCTGATTTAGCAATTGGTTCTCGCTATTCTAATGGCGTTAATGTTGTTAATTGGCCTATGAACAGAGTTTTGTTATCTTATTTTGCTTCAAAATATGTTCGTGTTATTACGCGTTTACCTGTTCATGATGCAACAGCAGGATTCGTAGGTTATCGTGCAAATGTTTTAAAAACATTAGATTTAGATAAAATTAAATTTAAAGGTTATGGATTTCAGATTGAAATGAAATACAAAACATGGATCAAGAAATTTAAACTAAAAGAAGTCCCTATTATATTTACGGACAGAACGTTGGGAGAGTCAAAAATTAGTTCTGATATTATTGGGGAAGCTGTTTTTGGCGTAATTTCGTTGCGAATAAGACATATATTTGGACAATTATGAAGTATTTGTATGTAGCAATTATTTTATTTTTAGGAGTATTTAGTTGTGCTCCAAAAAATTATGAAAAACCAAAAGATCTTATCGGAAAGTCTGATATGATAGATATTTTGACAGATTTATACATTAGCCAACAAGGTTTGCAAATGTATCCAATTCAAAATGAAGATCAAAGCCTTGTTTTAGCGAAAGACGCAGTAGACATTTTGAATGCTTATGATGTTTCAATAAATACTTTCCAAGAAAGTTACAAGTATTATATGATGCAACCAGAAAAAATGAAAAAGATGTTGGATGAGGTTAAAAATAATCTTGAGGATAAATTATCCAAAGAAGAAAAAGAACGTCAAAACACTCAAAAAAATAATTTAGAAGAGTTCAAACCTCAATAAAAAAAAAGCCTCAAGTTTAGATGATTTGAGGCTTTTTTTATGTAATTATTCTGTTATAAATAGTGATTTCAATTCAAGCGCATCCGCAGGTTGCATACGCCCTGCTAAAATTAAACTTAATTGTTTACGACGCAAAGCTGCTTCGTAACGTTCAATTTCTTGTTCAGTTTCAGGAATTAATTCAGGTACTTTTACAGGTTTATTGTCGTTATCAACTGCGACAAAAGTGTAAATTCCACTATTTGTTTGGTTGTAAATACAGTTTTCGTAATCGTATACATAAACATCGACATACACTTCCATCGAAGAATTGAATGCTCGTGTAACTTTAGATTCTAATTTTATTGTACTTCCCATAGGTATAGGAATATTGAATGCAACATGGTTCACACTTGCAGTTACAACTAAGAAACTTCCACCATGCATTTTTGCAGAGATTGATGAAATTCGGTCCATAGAAGCTAACAATTCACCTCCGAACATATTTCCTAAATTGTTGGTTTCATTTGGTAAAACCAAATTTGTCATTACAGCTAATGATTCTTTTGCTGTTTTTGCTTTCGCCATAAACTTTTATTTGTTGTTTGCAAATTTCAATAAAATAAACGAGTTTCTTTATACCATCAATAAAATAAGCTATCCACAGGATAGCTTATTTTATTGATGGTATTTTAAAAAGGTAAATTAATTTTCAGTTCTAACCCATGTTCCGGGCGACTTTTTATTTACATCATTCATATATTTTTGTGCATCATCTATATTATTAAAGCTATTGTATGTAACATAGTAATAGCGACCTTTTACATAGTTGATTTCAGCATTTTTGTAACCTTGTTTTTTTAATTCGCCCAACAATCTATCTGCATCTTCTTGTCTTTTCAAAGAAGCAGCGATAACTTGGTATTTTTTATTTGAAGTTTTTACAGTTGATTTTGTTGTACTATCTTTTTTATCAACATTTTTTACATCTTCTTTTTCTGGTGATTCAATCTTCGTTATTTTTTTTGTTTCAGTTTTAACGATTTCTTTTGATGAAGGTTTTTCTTTTACAATTGCAGTTATTTCCTTATCCGTTTCATTCAGTTTAGTTTCTTTTACAACTGTAATTTCAACTTTTTTTGGTGTTTCAATTGTATCTGTTTTTGTTACTGTTTCAGCAATTTGATATTCGACTAAAGAAGGTTCAGTAATCGTTTGTGGCATATTATAAACGTCATATTGCACAGAAACTTTTTCAGTTTGTTTTGTTTCATTTTGGCCAATCATTGGCAAAACTAAACCGCTCCATTGTTTATTTACAAATTTTTGTACAGGTTGCGGCGTATTAAAATATAGAAAGCCACCAACTATAATAGGAATTATAGAGGCTGCTGCTAAAAATTTAGACATGTGTTTGTTTGATGTTTTAGCTTTAGATGAATCTAAAATGTAATTGGCTTGTAAATTTGAAAGCCCATAAGCAGCAACGAAATAATTTTGAGCATTTTCTGGTTTGAATTCAATTTTTCCTGCTTCATTAAATTTTAATGAGCCAATATTTTGTAAGGTTAGAATTTTCCCATTTTTCAAATGTTCTTGCCAAAAATAAACCTGTTCATTCAAAAATGTTTGCGCATTTTCAAAAGACATGGGTTCATCTTGTACAATTTTATTCACCAAAACTCCATCACTTTTTGTTAAAGTCGAATTGAAAGAAAGTTCTTTTCTTGGTGGAATAAAAGTATTCGTTTTCTCGTCGAATGCTACAGACGCTGCATTTGAAATAAACGCACCAAAGTTCGGAACGATTACACAATCGTGCTGAAATAATAATTGACTTATATGCTCTTCTAACCTCATACTACGAAATTAACATTTTTTTTAAATTCTGCAAAAAAATAAATACTTAAAATACTACTTAGTTGGTTTAATATTAATAATTTAACAAAATGAAAACCGATTTACCTTATATTTTAGCACTTTCTTTTCAGAAAAGAATTGGCGATATCACAGCCCGAAAAATTATTCAATTTTTTGGTTCGGCAGAAGCTGCTTGGAATTGTAAACCAAAAGATTTGATGCAAATTTCGGGAATTGGTCAGCAAATAAGCAAAGATTTTGGTCAAAAAAAATGGTTAGAATTGGCTTTTAACGAAATCGAATATTGTGAAAATAATCATATTCGTATTTTAACTTTTTACGACGATACCTATCCACAGCTGTTAAAAGAGTGTATTGATGCGCCTTTGGTACTTTTTTGTAAAGGAAATTTAGAGTTCAATCATTTTAATAATAAAAAGATTTCAATCGTTGGAACTCGAAAAATGACCAATTATGGACGAGGTTTTATTACTGAATTAATTGAAGGTTTAGCAGATTTTGATGTAACTATTGTTAGTGGATTGGCGTATGGTTGCGATATAGAAGCGCATACAAATGCACTTAAAAATAAGTTGGTAACTTGGTCAGTGATGGGAACTAATTTCGAACGAATTTATCCTGCAGCTCACAAGATGATTGCAGTAGAAATGTTACAAAAAGGAGGTTGGATTACTGAACAACCAAGTTTTAAAGCTGGCGCTCCTGAATCATTTCTTCAACGAAATCGTATCATTGCAGGATTGTCCGATATTACAATAGTAGTAGAATCAGCTTTTAAAGGAGGAAGTTTAGTAACCGCTAAATTCGCAAATGAATACAATCGAGAAGTGTTTGCTTTACCTGGAAAAACAACAGATGCATTAAGTGTTGGATGTAATTATTTGATTAAATCTCATCAAGCTTATTTAGTGGAAAACTCGAAAGATATTATTGATTATTTTAATTTCAATTCACAGAAAAAATCAAAACAAATAGATCTATTTATTGAAATTTCTGATGATGAAAAAGTGATTGTAAATTACTTGAAAAAAAACGGAAAGCAACACATCGATAAAATGTCTTTTGAATTGAATATGAAATCGTATGAGTTAATGCCTTTGTTGTTAGATTTGGAGTTGAAACAAATTATTTCTACACTTCCAGGGAAGTTTTATGATTTATTGTAATAATAAATACAATTTTTAACCAATTATTTTGTTATAAATTACAGTATTTTTGTGCATTATGAAGACAAAATTGTTCATTTTCATCACCATGATTTTCACAAGTTTAAACGCTCAAAATGATAAAGCGCGTTGGAACGATCTTTTTTCTTACAGCAATGTAAAATTGTTGGAAGAAGTAAATGGTGTAATTTATTGTGGTACCGAAAACGGGATATTCTTATTTAATCCTAAAAATCCAACAAATGATTGGATTAAGTTGAATAAAACCAATTTTTTGAATAATGTGGGAGTTTCTGCAATGGCTTATGATAAAGAGTCAGATTCGTTTTTAGTAGGTTATGAAAATGGAGGATTAGATTTATTGAGATCTGGTGAATCGACAATGGTTTTGGATATCAAATGGAATGGCTTTAACGGAGTTAAAAAAATCAATCATATTTTTATAAATGACGGAATTGCGTTTATTTCTGGTGCTTTTGGGATTGTTTCCTACGATCTGAAAGATGAAGAATTTAAAGAAACAACACGTACAAATACAGCTGTTGTAAATGATGCAACAATTTTAAATAACAAACTTTATATTGCTACATCAAAAGGGATTTTTTCAAGTGAATTAACTTCAAAGAAATTAAATAATCCAAATATTAATTTGTGGACTGTTCAAAATTTGAATCAAAATGTTTCAAATATAGAATTGTTTGGAAGTGATATTTATTATGCAGAAAATAATAGCTTAAAAACGATTTCTGGTTCTTCGATTCCACAACTATTCAATTTTATTGAAGATATAAAAGCTTCAAACGGAAAATTGATTATTACTCAAAATGATCAAGTTACTATTTTAGGTGGAGAACCTCAAAGCATTATCTATCAAGAAAAAGATGAAAATGGAGTCTTACAAAATTTGAATATGAATTTCAATTCTGGAATTTTTATCAATAATAAATTATATGGCGGAACTACAAAATTTGGATTAGTTGATTTTTCCATAAAAGACAAATATGAAGTTGAGAATCCTTTAGGGTATGCACCAGATGGACCATTTAACAATAAAGCTTGGTCGGTTACAACAAAAAATGGCAAAGTATGGATTGCACCAGGAGGAACAGAAGGATATACAGCTCCGATTCAAAATGAAGATGGATTTTCTATGTACAATGGAAAAAAATGGAATCATTTTTCAAGCGAATGTTTAGGAACAGCAAGAGACATTACTACTGTATCTGTTAATCCTACCAACGATAAAAACTTTGTTATAGGTTCTTTTAATAAAGTAGATAATAATACAAGATTGTTTGAATTCAACACAGATTTTTCAACAAATTTATCTAATTGTAGAGATGAGTATAAGTTGATTTTAAATACAGAAATACCAGGTTCTAGAATTTCAGGTGTAAAATTTGATGCGTTAGGCGATTTATATATTGGAGCATCTTTTCCTAGTAATTTTTCGCAGGATTGGAAAGTTACATTTTATGCTAAAAGAACAAATAACTCTTGGATAACGTACGGACCAGAAAGTGGGAATGAATCTGTTGCTTTATCTCCTAGTGTTACTGATTCATATGTTTATTATCCCGTTGCAAGAAATGGAGGAATAATTGTTTTTGATAAAAATTTGGGTAAAGTTCAATCAATCAATACTTCCAATAGCAAATTGCCAATAAACAATGTTTTAGCTATAGCAAATGATAAGACAAATAATCTTTGGATAGGAACAGGACAAGGATTGGTAGTGCTTTATAGTGCTGACGATTCTGTAAAAAATAATACAGTTAATGTAGAACCAATTGTTATTATTCAAGATGGAATTCCAGAAGCCTTATTAACAGATGTGGGTATTTATTCCATAAAAGTTGATAATGCAAACAGAAAATGGATTGCAACAAATGGAGCAGGCGTATATTATGTTTCGGAGAGTGGAGAAGAAACAAAACTACATTTCACCTCTAAAAATTCGCCTTTACCTTCTGATATAGTGTACGATGTTTCGATTGATGAAACCACAGGAAAGGTATTTTTTGCAACAGAAAAAGGAGTGGTTTCTTATAATGGTGATGTTTCGACGGAAACCAATAACTTTAATGATGCAATTGCATATCCAAATCCGTATCGTCCAGAATATACAGGGAATATTACAATTAAAAATCTTCCAAATAGAGCTTTAGTTAAAATTACAGATATTGTTGGAAATTTACTTTTTGAGAAAAAAGCAGATGGAGGAGTGATAGAATGGAATACAAACAATTCGAAAGGAAAACCAGTAGCTTCTGGAATTTACTTAGTTTTGATGACAAATGCAGATGGTACCGAAACTAAAACATTGAAACTTGCAGTTGTTAGATAATGAAAATTTTAGAGACCAAAGCAGTAGTCCTTTCAAGCATAAAATATGGTGACACGAGTTTAATAATTCGTTGTTATACCCAAGATTTTGGCTTAAAATCATTTATAGCAAAAGGCGTTTTCTCTAAAAAAAAGCGAAATACATCTTTGTATTTTCCACTTGCAGAAATAGATCTTAGTTTTCAACCCAAATCAAGTGAACAACAATTGGTTTTCTTAAAATCGGTTCAAACTTCCTATTATTACGAAACCTTGCATTTTCATCCAATCAAATCGGCGATTGTTTTTTTCTTGGCTGAAATTCTAAATTTAGTGTTGAAAGAAGAAACCGACAATCCAGATTTATACCTATATATCGAACATTCACTAAAAGAATTTGATCAAAAAAAAGAAGATTTTGCAGATTTTCATTTGATTTTTTTGATTCAATTGACACATTTTTTAGGGTTTTATCCCAATTTAGAATTAGACGGAAATCTATTCGATTTAGAAAATGGTTTTTTTACAAATTCCAATTCATCCATCAATATGTTGAAAGCAGATGAAACAGCTTTATTCAAAAAATTATTAGAACTCAATTTTACAGAAGAATCTAAAAATATACTGAATCAACCACAACGTTCTCTTTTACTCGAAATTCTAGTGAAGTACTATCAAATTCACACCAATAATTTTAAGAAACCAAAATCATTACAAGTTTTACATGAATTGTTTAGTTAATGGGAAGAAATATTAATAATTCTGTTAGTAAAAAAATACGAATACGAGAACAAAAAAGTAGTAAAAATGCAGAAAAGTATTCTACATTTATTTTCTTCGTCTATACTGCAATAATATATTTACTATATATAACTGATGAAATAATTTTACTAAATGTCAAAACTTGGTATTATTTTATTTTTTACTTATTTCATGTTATCATAATTTTTTTGATTTTTAATATTCCATTTTTTAAAAATAAGTTATTTGAATCAAATGAATTATTATTTAAAATTTTAGGATCATTAGTTTTAGCATTTTTTATTTCAATGATTAGTTATTTTGGATTTAAATATCTTATTAAACAATTAGCAGAAGAATCAACAATTACAGAAAATTGTGAAATTTTTGAAATTAAAAAAGGAAGATATAGAAGAGGTGGAGATTATTATAATTTAAAAATAAACTTCAAAGGAAATAATGAAACAATCAAATTAGATAACTATTTATTCCAAAAATTAGAAAATGCAGACTTGAAAAAAAATCATTCAATTGTAAAAGCTAAACCTTCTATTTTTAATATTTATGTAGTAGAAAATATTCATATTCAATCCAAAAATCTTCCGAATTAAATTCTAACAAATCTTTAAAACAAAGAATAAATAAAACTCCATATATTTGTTATAGTTAAAAGCATTCACAATGAAATTCAATACAAAAGCTATACATGGTGGTCAAGAACATGATCCATCTACAGGAGCCGTAATGACTCCAATTTATCAAACATCAACGTTTGCACAACGTTCGCCTGGAGATTACAAAGGATACGAATATTCTCGTGGAGCAAATCCTACACGTACTGCTTTAGAAAACGCTTTAGCATCTATCGAAGGTGGAGTTGCAGGTTTTGCTTTTGGTTCTGGTTTAGCAGCAATTGATGGCGTTTTAAAATTGTTCAAACCAGGTGATGAAATCATCGCGATGGACGATTTATACGGAGGTTCTTATCGTTTATTTACTCGTGTTTACGAAAAATTTGGATTGAAATTCCATTTTGTAGATATGACAAATGTAGATGCCGTAGTGGCGTTGATCAATGATAACACAAAAATGGTTTGGATAGAGACACCAACAAATCCATTGATGAAAGTAGTTGACATCAAAGCTGTAAATGATGCATCAAAAGCGAAAAAAGCTGATATATTGGTAGCAGTTGATAACACATTTGCTTCGCCTTATTTGCAACGTCCAATTGAGTTAGGAGCAGATATTGTGATGCATTCGGCAACAAAATATTTAGGAGGGCATTCAGATTTAGTTGCAGGAGCAATTATTGTTAATTCGGATCAATTAGCAACAGATGTCCACTTCAATTTATTTGCAACGGGTGGAATTTTAGGCCCACAAGACTCTTATTTAGTTCTTCGCGGAATCAAAACATTGGCTGTTCGTATGGATCGTCATTGTTCTAATGGAATGAAAGTGGCTCGATTTTTAGAAGCTCATCCAAAAGTTGCGCATACGTATTATCCAGGATTAGAAAATCATCCACAGCACGAAATTGCCAAAAAGCAAATGAAAGATTTCGGAGGAATGGTAACTTTTACATTAACTTCTGGTAAAAAAGAGGATGCGTTCAAAATTTTAGAAAATTTAAAAGTTTTCACGTTGGCTGAATCTTTAGGAGGAGTAGAGTCGTTAGCGAATCACCCAGCAACGATGACGCATGCATCTATTCCAGCAGAAAAACGTGCGGAAATTGGTATCACAGATGATTTAATTCGTTTGTCTGTTGGTATCGAAGATATAGATGATTTATTAGAAGATTTAGAACAAGTTTTGAACTTGATATAATCGAGTAATAATATAATAAAAAGTCTGAATTTAGTTTCAGACTTTTTTATTTTTATATAATGAAATTCATCATTTTCTTTTTACTTTCTACGTTGAGTTTTGCTCAACAATTGGATACGATTAATCTCAATCAAGTTGAGGTGATCAATTATTCCAATTACAAACAGTTTCGACCAAAGTTTAAAAAAGTGGAACGATTGACTGATAACACAAGTTTTGGTCTTAAAATATTTTCAAATTTATTGCTACCAAAAGAAAAGGAAATTGAGATTGTCGCAATTGAGATTTTGTTCGAATCAAAAGTCATAAAGAAGAATTATTGCAACGAATTTTATTATTTTAAACCAATAATTCTACAATCGATTCATCATAAACAAAGTTTGATTGGTGAAAAATGGTTTGAAGTTGATAAAGATTATCAAGGAAAATATATTTTTCCAGTTCATTTAAAACTCAATATTTCAGAAGCAAAAAACTATTTTATTGGTGTAGAAACTTCTTACGAAAATCCTTTTTGTCCCGAAGGAAATGGTTATTTTGATTTGATAAAAACGAAACAAGCAGTTGATTTGTATGTTGAAATTAATTCAGAAATGATAAAACAAGATGTTTTAAAAAATTATTCATTAAATTATATCATCTATTATAAGTAAAAAGGATATTATTTTGCAACAATATCCTTTTTAACATTTAAATCAAATTACTTCACAATAATTTTAGAAGAAGTTTGATTCGTTTTAAAAATATAAACTCCTTTTGGTAAATTGGTCTGAATAGAATTTTGTCCTATTTTTAATTCACCTTGATGAATTAATTTACCATTTACATCAAAAATTTGATAAGGTGATTTTTCTTTTGTATCAACAGTAAAGTTGCCGTTGGTTGGATTTGGATAAAGAGAAAATTTCTTAGAATTCACTTCGGAAGTTGCTAAATTACTACACAAGAAATCAGAATAATCTACCAATCCTAAAGTCGGATCATCTTTTTGGTGAACAATAACATTTTCTACTTGTTGTTCCGATGATTTTTGATTTTCTATCCAGCAATTTCCAACTGCAGACACATCGTTGACAGAATTATTGTATAAAGCATAATTAATTCCGCCATTTCCATTGTTCGAGAAAATATTATTACCAGGGCGTTCAGCAGTACCTAAGTTGATAAAAGCACCTTTCTCTATATTCGTAATTCCCCATAAACTTCCACGAATTTGATTGTCGAAAATATCAATGACATTTGTTGTAGGATTTGAAGCAAGATAAATTGAAATTCCGCTTCCACCATTCGTAGGATTTGTATCTGTATTATTATCTTCGAGAATATTTCCGATGATTTTTCCTTTCGAGTTTCCTCCAGAAATGGTAATTCCATATCGGTTGTTGCGAATTGTATTATTTTCGATAATTGCTTCGTTCGTTACACCTAATAAACTTGAAACGGAAATTCCTCCAACTCGAGTTTTTTCTCGATCTCCAATAATTGTATTTCCACGAATAATCGTAGGATTGTTGCCACTTGGTCCCATATTAATTTGAGGACGATTAGAATTGTCTTGATTGTTGCCTTCTAAATGATTATTTTCAAACGTTAAAGCAACAGATTGATTGGCTCCTGAACCGACAACGGGAGTTTTATTGAATTTGAACGTTGAGTTCTTAATGATAGGATTTCCACGAGAAAAATTAATTGCTCCTCCGGTAGAAATTCCACCATATTGATAAGAAACTTCAGAGTTGTTCATGATAAAAGATTCGTTTAGAGAACGAATTCCTCCACCATAAACCATTTTGAAATGATTGAAACTGGCAGTTGCACCTTCTTCTATTCGAATTCCTTTAAAATAAGTAGTTCCTGGATTGTCGGATGTAAACAACACTTCTTTTGGCGCATTAACATCTATTGTTCCGGCAATGGTTATAAGTTTCCCATCAGCAATAACTAAGGTATAGTCTGTATCAGATAAAAATGTGTCATTTACAGAAATCGTTAAATCATCTGTTAATTCATAACGATTTGTTGTTTGATCGAAAGTGATGACATCTGTTAAAGCATCAAGATCAGCAATACGGTATGTTTTTCCATCGTTTGGTGTAGCATATTGAGCAAAAATCATCTGCCCAAGCAGCGCTAAGGAAAGTGTAAAAGATTTCTTCATAATTTCACTAAGTATTAATTAGGAATGAAATTAGAAAGAAAAAGCGATTTTTGAAATTATTTATCAATAAAATAGTTCAAAATAAAATAGTCCTCAAAAAATGAGGACTATTGATATGAAAATAATAATTTATTTCTTAGTGAGCAGGAACGAAACGATCTTTTGCTTCTTGTAATAATTGTTCAGCTTGCGCTTTATCACCATATCCTTCTACGATACAAGTTTTATTTTCTAAATCTTTGTAAGTTTTGAAGAAATGCTCAACCGCTTTTAATGTATGAGGGTTCATATCATCTAAACTTTCTAATTGGTTCCAAGTTGGATCAGCAACTGGTACACAAATTAATTTTTCGTCACGACCTTTATCGTCAGACATGTTTAAAACACCAATTGTTTTAACTTCGATTACACAACCTGGTACAGTTGGCTCAGTTAAGAAAACTAATACATCAATTGGGTCACCATCCAATGCTAAAGTATTTTCAACAAATCCGTAGTCTGCTGGGTAAAACATTGGTGAATACAAAACGCGATCAAAACGAATTCTTCCTGTTTCGTGATCCATTTCGTATTTATTACGAGATCCTCTTGGGATTTCTATAATTGCATCAAAAGTCATTGTAATATTCTTTTTTTATTATTTATTCTCTAAAAATTCCAATCTAAACCGATTGTGACGCCAAATTTACGAACATCTGACAAATTATTATAATTTCCACGCCAATTAAAATCAACTCGAATAGGTCTAATGTTTCCAAAACCAATGTTTTCGATTCCAAACCCGTATTCATAGTAGATTTGTTGATTAGGTGCAAAGTATTCTATTGTCGAATGATTGATTGCTTTACTTTTTTCGGAAATATCTCCGTATGCTGCACGTAAGAAGCCAACTTCTCTTAATTTTAATTTTTTGATTAAGGGAACTTTGTTCAAAATCCAACCATTAAAGTGGTGCTCCCAGTTCATTGTCGCATATTGATCAGTTACAAATTCATAATAATCTAACTGAGAAAACGTTCCATACACTTGTCCATAACTTTCATTACCGGGTATTGCACTCATTAATGAGAGTGGAACACCTTGAAATGTTTTTCCTGCTTCTACTGTTACCAACGATTTACCAAATGATCCAATCAAAATAGGTTGTGTATATAAGAATTGTAATTTATCGTATTCAAAATCTGAATTGATGACACCTTTTAAACCTTTTGTGTAACGTAACATCAACGTTGGTGCAAGTGTAGTCATTTCGTAACGATCAATTCCATATTGCGAATATTTAGCACCTGGACGAGCAATAATCGAAACACTCACACTTGAGTTTGTCAAGGTTTCTTTTAGTTGACCATTCTTTTCGTAAGCTATCGAAAATTGTTGCGCATCCGCAGGCTTTATCAGTTGATAATTTCCATCAACACGAAATGTAACGTTTTTCCATGGCTCTATCGAAGTATAGATGTTTGTCAAATTATTATTACTCAAAAAAGTATTGTCTCCTTGATTAATAATAGATGAAGAAGCAAAACTACGCGTCATAATTCCATCAGATGAGGTTAAAGAAGCAGCCAATTGTTCTACATCTCGCTTTGTTCCAATTCCGACTTGAAAACGATTGTATTTGTTAAACATATAACGGAAATCGGCTCCGTATTTGAATTTATTATCACCAAAACCATAGGCCATAAATCCTTGTGCGCGCCACATATCATTTTGCGAAAAATAAGTACGTGCTCCAGCTCTTAGACGGAAACCTTCGATTTGGTTATATCCAAAAGACGAATATAAATTTCCGATATCAATAGCGTTTCCAACGTTGTAATAACCAGAACCAAGAACTTCAATAGCTTTTACAATATTATTAAATTTTGGAACTTTATTTAATTGTTCTAATGTTTCGTAAATTCCTTCTTGATCTTTTGTTAAAGTCTCAGGACGACTTTCTGCCCAAAATTGATTATCTTTTTCGTTTAAAGAAGCTTTTGCAGGATCTAATCTTTCGTAATAATATGCTTCGGGATGCGTTGTATTGAAATCGTAGTTGTAATAATTAACCGTTTTATGCGCAAAAATTCCTTTTGCACTTTCCTTTTTACTCAACAAAGACATGTCTAACATCGCATATTCTTTCTTTGGATAGAAAATAGAGTCGTTTGGAATGTCGTATTGCAGATTCATGAAAATATTGCGTACAAAATTTACATTGATTTCTTTCGTCGTTTCCATCACAACTTCTTTTACTGCGTAAGCATCTTTCGAAATAAATAATTCACCTTTGAACGTTAGTTCACCTTCTCGACGTGGATAATATTTGATTCGATAAGATTCTACACCGTCAACGTCTACAGTATCTTTCAGTTCATAATCGTACACAGCAAAACCATCAGTGGCAATGGGACTCACAAATTTGATATCTAAAATATTAACTCGATTATCGTAAATATCTACATCACGGAAAAGATTTTTTACTGTTGATGCTACAATTTCATTGTTCTCGAATCCAGATGTTTTATTGGCAATTAATTCGCGACGCTCTTTTGTAGAAGGTTGATTGATACCAGCTATTTTATAAATTGATTCATTCAGAAAAGCGGGTAAATATGTTTTTCCATTAATAGAAGATGTATCAATTTTTTCAAATACAAATTCCATTCCTTTGAAAATCTTACGCTTCATAAAAGTTGAGTCGATATTGCTGATATCAAATTGCAACTTCTCATATTCATCATATTGATAATGTGGCGTTAGCTTTAAACCGTTTTTCTTTTTACGTTTCCAAACCTCTCTTAAAATAGCGTAGGCAGGGTTTTCTTTCTTTTTAAGACGCTTTTTCTTTGCCGAAACAACAGCTTCTTGTAAATCAACTGATTGATTATTATCAATTTCTTGTCCTTCTTCTTCCGCTAAAAATAATTGCGCAATGAAATTATAATCGATTTTATTTTCGATGATATAATCCGAAATTTCATAACCACTTTTCGAAATGACTATTTTTTCTGCATTAGAAGTAGATTCGATATAAAATGTACCATCAGAATTTGATGTTGCACTAACCTTTAGTTCAGGTAATCGAATATCTGCATAAGGAATTGGCTTCAAGGTTTCAGCATCTATTACTTTACCTTGAATTTTTACTTGTGCCTGTAGAGAGGCTAGAACAACTATAAAAAAAGCTGTTATATAACTTTTCATTTATGAGATTTGGTTAAAAAAATAAAGCCTAGCAAAATACATGCTAGACTTTACAAATATAGTTGATAATCTTAATATTATTTATACATAACTGATTTTACAGCTTCAATAACATCTTTTGCATTTGGAATCCAAGATTCGTACAAGTTAGGAGCGTAAGGTGCTGAGGTATCTTTAGTTGTAATACGTTTGATCGGCGCATCTAAATAGTCGAATGCTTTTTGTTGAACCATATAGGTAATTTCTGAAGCAACTGAAGCGAAAGGCCATGCTTCTTCTAAAACAACCAAACGATTTGTTTTCTTCACCGATTTAAAAATCGTATCATAATCTAATGGACGAACTGTACGCAAGTCAATAACTTCTACACTAATTCCTTCTTTTGCTAATTCATCAGCAGCAAGATAAGCTTGCTTAATAATTTTACCGAAAGAAACCAAGGTTACGTCTGTTCCTTCTCGTTTGATTTCTGCTTTACCAATTTCGATTGTGTACTCTTCATCTGGCATTTCCATTTTATCTCCATACATCTGTTCAGATTCCATAAAAATAACTGGATCGTTGTCACGAATTGCAGATTTTAATAAACCTTTTGCATCATAAGGATTAGAAGGGACAACCACTTTAAGACCTGGTACATTGGCATACCAATTTTCAAAAGCTTGTGAATGCGTTGCACCTAATTGTCCTGCAGAAGCAGTAGGTCCTCTAAAAACAATTGGACAGTTAAATTGCCCTCCTGACATTTGATAAATTTTAGCGGCGTTATTGATAATTTGGTCAATACATACTAATGAAAAGTTGAACGTCATGTATTCTACGATTGGACGGCATCCTGTCATTGTAGAACCAATTGCAATTCCAGAAAAACCAGCTTCTGCGATTGGTGCATCTATTACACGTTCTGGACCAAATTCGTCTAACATTCCTTTCGAAGCTTTGTAGGCGCCGTTATACTCTGCTACTTCTTCTCCAATTAAAAATACAGATTCATCGCGACGCATTTCTTCACTCATTGCCTCTGCGATTACTTCTCTAAATGTTTTTATAGCCATTTTATGCGATTTCGTTCTTTTATTATATTTTTTCCTAAAGCAAATGTAATAAAAAACTTGTGAATTATTTAAAACGAATTTATTCAATAAAAAATCCCAATAAATCGAGTGACAATTTGGGATATAAAATATTTAAAAAAGAATTATTTTTTTTGAATTTAGAACCAACCTTTGTGTCCTTTTATATAGGTATTATCAAATTCTTCATCAGATTTTAATAGATACATAATTCCTTCAATAAATGGAATAATTCCTGCAAAACCAAATGTTACAAATGTTGCAATAATTTGGATGATTCCTTCTTTTGTATAGCCTAAATAGAATTTATGAATACCTAAGTATCCCACTAAAATTCCTAAAATTCCAGAGACAAGTTTTTTTTCAGATTTGTATGGTTGATTATTTTCCATTGTTTTAAGTTTTTAGTTATAATTTAATGTGTTACAAATTTAGTTTTCAATTCTCTTATAAAAATCACTAGATATAATGAATTTGCTTGGTATACAAATAAAATCATTCTTTTATTAATTTAAAGTTAACGATTTAACAACACGTATTCATATTTCAAGCACTTTTCTTTACATTTGCACAAAATGGTGCTCAACGAGTGAGTTAAAAGGGAATTTGGTTCAATTCCAAAACTGTCCCCGCAACTGTAAATTCTCCCTATCTTTTTACTACAAATCCACTGAGAAATCGGGAAGGATATAAAAAATGAGAACAAGTCAGGAAACCTGCCATTGATAACGAATGAATAGAAAATGTTTTCGGAGGAAAAACAGCTTTTTAATATGAAAAATTTTTTTCTTTGTTTTAATTTGATTGCAGGAATTGCTTTCGCACAGACAGATACCATCAGTTTGAAGCCTTTGATTATGAATGATGTTTTTCTCAAAAATCATTATAAATCGCAAAGTGTAATCAAACTCAATGATAGTATTTTAGAGCAAAATCCGAATCAACTTACCCAAGTTTTGCAAGCGCAAACACCGCTGTATTTTAAAGAAAATGGTAGAGGAATGGTTTCTTCTCCCTCTTTTCGTGGAACTTTGGCTTCGCACACCGCTGTTGTTTGGAATGGAATTAATGTTAATTCGCAAACAACTGGACAAACTGATTTTAATTTATTTACGAGCAATTCTTTTGACGGAATGATTGTAAAACCTGGTGGCGGAAGTATCGCATATGGAACAGGGGCAATAGGTGGAACAATTCACTTGCTGAATAAGACTGAATACAATAAAGGTCTTAATCAAAAAATAAGTTTGGGTTATGGAAGTTTTGATACATGGTCTGGAAAATATAAACTCAACTATAGTACAGAAAAATTAAGTTCTTCTTTAGCTTATGTAAGAAGTCAATCGGATAACGATTATTCGATTCCAAATTTTATGAAGAAGAACTTAAACGGAAAATATTATTTCAATACGATAAATGCCAATTTTGGGTATAAAATCGATTCGAAAAATGAATTAAAACTATATTCGATGTTTAATTTTGGTAGCCGAGAATTTCCATTGGTTGATATAGGTTCTACGCCTTCGGGTTACGACAATAACGATTATCGTGTGATGACGGAATGGAATTTTAATCCAACTGAAACGTGGCAATCGCAATTAAAGTTGGCTTATGTAAGAGAAGAAAGTAGTTTTTTCAACAACATTCACCATACATATTCTGACGATTTAGAGGTTGATAATTATGTATTGAAATATTATTTGAATCATCAATTGACATCTAATTTTGAAGTAGCGATTTCATCCGAAGCAAATTATAATCAAGGAAGTGGAAATAATTTGAGCAAAAGTGATCAAAATTCACTCAATTTTGCGTTGATTGCAAAACATAAATTATCGGATCATTTTGCGTATGAAGCGAGTGTTCGCCAAGATTTTTCTAACCAATATCAAAATCCTTTTATTTATTCTTTAGGCTTCAATTATCGTCCTATCAATTCCTATCAATTAAGAGGAAATATTTCGAAAAATTTCAGAAATCCAACCTACAATGATTTGTTTTGGAAAACGGGAGGAAATCCAGATTTGAAATCAGAATCGGCTTATCAATTCGAAATTGGGAATGATTTTATCAGTAAAAATTTAAACATTCAAACCAATATTTTTTACAATAAATTGAGTGATATGATTCAATGGATTCCGAGTCAATCAAACTCTTCGTATTGGATTCCTCGAAATGTTAACCGAGCCGAAACCTATGGTTTTGAATTGATAGGAGATTACAAATGGAATGCTTTTACATTTAATACAACTTACGGGTTCACAAGAACAAAAGATAAATCGAAAAACAAAGAACTAATGTATTCGCCTCGTCACAAATGGACGTCAAGCGCACAATATACGTACAAACAGTTATCTGCTTTTGTTCAAAACAGTTACACAAGTAAAGTCTTTTCTGATTCGGAAGAAGAAAAAATAATTGATGATTTTTGGGTAACTAATTTAGGGTTAAGTTATACGATTTCACCACTTTATAGCGTTTTTATTAGAGTGAATAATGTGTTTAATCAACATTACCAAACACAAGAAAACCGTTGGCAACCAGGCATAAATTATACTTTACAAATACAAATAAAATTTTAAAACTATGATAAAATTTAAATCTATTGCGTTTATCGCTTTAGCTGGAGTTTTTTTACAATCGTGTTCAAATGATGATGATGGATCAAGCAACGACCCTGAAAATGGGAACTATTCGAAGGGAGTTTTTGTTTTGAACGAAGGAAATATGAACTCGTCTAATTCGGATATTACTTATTTTGATCCAACTAAAGATGTAAGTACAACAAATCCAATTCAAGATATTTTCAAAACTGCAAATGCAGGGGCTCAATTAGGATCAGTTGGACAAAGTATTTTTTTTAAAGGAAATAAAGCATATATCGTTGTTAATGCATCGAATAAAGTAGAAATTGTTGATCATACAACGTTTAAAAAGGTAAGTACGATTCCTTCTTCTTCAACAATGAACAATCCTCGTTACGTGGTTGCTGATAATGATTTCTTGTATATTTCTAATTGGGGAGATCCAGCTGTTTCTACTGATGATTTTATTGCAAAATATAAGATGAGTGATTTATCTTTTGTTGAAAAATATTCGGTGGATGAAGGTCCAGAAAAGATGATTCTTGAAAATGGAAAATTGTACGTTGCTCAAAAAGGAGGTTGGGGAATTGGTAAAACAGTTTCAATTATTGACCTTAAAACATCAGATAGAAAAACAGTTAATGTTGGAGAAGTTCCGACTGATTTAACGATTCAGAACGGAAATTTATATGTGCTTTCGCAAGGTGTTTCTTGGGGGACACCATCAAAAGGGAAATTAGTTCGATACAATCTTGCAAGTGAAGACAAATTAGAAATGAATTTCCCTGAAGGAGAACATCCAGATTTCTTGGTCGCGAAAAATAATAAATTGTATTATATTTTGAATAATTCTGTTTATTCAATGGCTTTAAATGCAACAAATTTACCAACGAAAGCAGACTATATTACAGGTGCAGATAATGTGTATGGATTTAATGTAGAAGGCGATACGTTCTATATTTTAGATGCAAAAGATTTCAAATCAAGTGGTCGTTTGTTAATTCAGAATGCGCAAGGAGGTCTTAAGCATCCAGCGATTACAACAGGTGTTGGACCAAATTCTGTTTACATCAAATAGTTACTTCTTTATAGTAATAAAAAATCCGAAAGCTAAGCTTCGGATTTTTTTATGTTTTTTAATTTAAAAATTGTTTTCGAATTGAAAACGATAATTGCTAAAAGAATTAGACTATAACCAATCATTTGCATTGGAGCTACAACTTCATTATAATAAAAAATTGCCAAAGCGAAATTCATAATTGGATTCAAGTAAATTAAAATGCCGACCGTAGAGGAATCGATTCCTTTCAAAGCAAAATTATTCAAGAACATAGGAATAATTGTGAATAACACAACAATCATCAGAATGCATTGGTAAAAAATTGTTTCGGTCGGAATAGGTCCTGAAAAAATGAAAACCAACGGCAACATCAAAATTGCAACGATTAATAATTGGGTCATTAAAAGATTGAAACTATCGAAAACATTCAAACTTCGTTGAATAATAATATATAATGCAAAAGTACAAGCTACAATTAAGCTATAAACTAAGTCTAATAAATGACCTATAGAAAGGATTAAGCACGCTAAAAGACTAATTCCAACAGCAATCCATTTTATTTTGGTCAAATGTTCTTTCAGAATGATAAAAGCTAATACGGTGGTTATAATTGGACAAACCAAGTAAGAAAGCGAGGCTGCTTGTACGCTAATATGATTCATCACGATGATAAACATCAACCAATTAGTCATTAAAATTACAGAACCACCAACAATTAAGCTTCCTAATTTTTTTTGTTTCTTTTTGTCAAAAGATTTGAACAAATTCCAGTCAGCTTTCATTTTACTTCGTCTAAAACCAACGTTTATTAGCACTAAAAAGAAAACCGAAACGTATAATCTAAAAAATAGAATATCCAAAGGAGGATAATCCGCAATAGGTTTTAAACCAAAACTAAAAAAGCCCCAAATAAAGTAAGTTATAATGGCTGCGATGATATATTTTGATTGATTCATAATTGGAGTCTTCAATTTGTGCAAATGTATCGAATATCCAAGTTGGAAATGATTAATTTTGCGTTTAAATTTAATCAAATGGAAAATCTTTTTACCGACGAATATTTTATGCGAATAGCCTTTAACGAAGCTGTAACAGCTTTCGAAAGAGACGAAATTCCAGTTGGAGCTGTCATTGTTTGCAACAATAAAATTATAGCAAAAGCACATAATTTAACCGAAACGTTAACCGATGTTACGGCTCATGCCGAAATGCAAGCGATAACTTCTGCAGCGAATTATTTGGGTGGAAAATATTTACAAGATTGTACTTTATACGTTACTTTAGAACCTTGTGTGATGTGTGGTGGCGCTTTGTATTGGAGTCAAATCTCGAAAGTTGTGTATGGTGCTTCTGATGATAAAAGAGGTTTTAAAGCAAAGATTGGAGAGCTACATCCAAAAACTGAAATCGTAGCTGGAGTTATGGAAGATGAATGTAGCCAATTGATGAAAGAGTTTTTTATGCGAAAACGCTAAATTGATTTTAAGAGTGATAAAACTTCTTCATAATTTTCGATAAAAGCCATGTGTCCACCATCTAATTTAGAAAGATGAATAGTTGGTAAATCAGGTATTCGTGTTAGAAATAGTTCAGGATTAACTGTTTCATCATTTAAACCGACCATAATATAAATTTCACCTTTAAAATCGTATAAAATTGAAGAACGATCTGGTCGCTCTCGCATTCCTTTCAAAGCCGCACAAACACCTTCGATAGAGGTTGTTAAAGCTATTTCTTTTACAAATTTTAAATCCTCTCTAAATTTATCTCGATGATGAGCGGCAAATAAAGAGGGCATACTAAAATTAACCAATGTGTTAAAATTTCTTTTCGCTGTATTACATGCTTTCAATCGTTGATTTTTCTTAGCTTCATCATCCGCTAATGTAGAAGAATTAATCAAAACGATATTCTCTGTTCGTTCAGGAAAAAGTTCAGCCAAAGCACAAGTTACATAACCACCCATCGAATGCCCAACAAAAGTTGCTTGTTCAATTTTTAGCTCATCTAAAACAGCAATCACTTCTTCTGCCATTTCTTCCATAGTGTTCACTTCACCAATGTTTTCAGAATTTCCATGACCGGGTAAATCAATTGTAATGATTTGGAAATGTTCTATCAAATCATTTTTTAATCGATTCCATATTTTATGATTTTCTAAAAAACCATGTAAAAAGACAATTGCTTTTCCGTCTCCATTATTTTCGTAAAACAACATAAGTTTGGTTCAGAATTTGTAATTTGTTAAAATACAAATTTACAATAATGAAAAAATATACTCCTATTATCCTCCTATCATTAGCTATTGCTGCTATTGTTTTTTATTGCATGACTAAAAATGAACCTATTAAAGTGGGACAACCTGTCCAGAAAGAAGGGAAAAATAGTTCTTTTGTAAAAGAAATTGCATTAAGAATTCCAGAAATTTCAGATCATTCAGAATTAAAACTTATGAATGGAAAAGGCGATTTTGAGATAGAAAAACATGCAAATGAAAATCAAATATTTAGTTTTCGTAATGATTCTTCTCAATCAGTATTTATTCAAATTATTCCACAAAATAATCAAGCAAATATTCGAATCAACCAAATTATTTCACCTAATAACGAAAGTGATGGACCTTTTGGAAAAGAAATCAATTATGATTTGACAGAAAAAGGTTTGTACCAAATTAGAATTGGAGAAAGTTTAATGCAAGGAGATCCTTTTGAAGGAAATTATACCTTGAAATTGCAGTTAAAATAGTTACTTTTACAACAGAATTTTGCTGTTATGAAATGGAATTTTATTGCTTTTATTGCTTTATTGTGTTTTTATAGTTGTGATGACAAATCTACGCCGACAATTTATCCAAGCAAAATAGGGATTGATTCGGCATACAAGGATTTAGCTAAACAAGATAAACCAATTGTAGAGGATGTGATGAAAGAGGAAGAAAAAACTCTAAAAACCTCTAATAAAATAGTTGAAAAACCGAGCCGAAAAACTATTTCAAATACGGATAAAATTGTTCCGTTAAGTCGCAATAATACAACCGAAGATTTGGTTATTAGTTATGCAAAAGCAAATGCAGAACCTACTAAAGTAGCGGGACAAACGAATACATTTACGTTTAATTCGGATTCAGCCAAAAAAGTTTGGATTAAAGTATCAGCACAAGATTCAATGGCTAATATTCGTATTAATCATATCAAAGGACCTGCAGATTCTATAAAAGGAGGACCTTTCGGAAAAGAAACGATTTTCGAGTTACCTGCACGTGGTGTTTATCAATTTTCTATTTCAGAAAAGCCTACAAATGCAAAACCTTATGCTGGACAGTATAAAGTTGAATTGAAATTATTGTGGAAGTAATGATCTATCTTTCAAAATAAAATAAAAATTTTAGTTAATTTTTATCAATTATTTTCCAAAACATTTTTAAGTTTATGGAAATACTCACACATGAAATCGAAATTATTATTCTCACTTGGCTTAATTACTGCAACTATGAGTTTATCAGCTCAAACGAATGAACAAATTTTAACGTTGATAAATAACGAAGTAAAACAAAATTCGGAGGCTTATCAACAATTAAAAAAAGCAACCGAAACGATTGGGCATCGTGCAACAGGAACAGAAAATGGAAAGAAAGCAGAAGAATATGCTGCAAATTTATTGCGTTCTTATGGTTATGATATTGTTTTTCAGGAATTTACTTTTAATGGGTGGAATCGTAAGAGTTTAGATCTTAAAGTTAATCATCAATCAATCGAAGCGGTTGCGTTAGCACATTCGCCTGCAAAAGTCAAACTTTCTGGTGAATTGATTGATTTGGGAAATGGTTTACAAGACGATTACAAACAAATTGGTGATCAAGTAAAAGGTAAAATTGTTTTCGCTGCACTTGGTTTATTAGAAGGGACACCAAAAGAAGTTGAGAATCTGCATCGCTCCGAAAAAACTGCTTTAGCAGAAAAATATGGAGCAAAAGGAATTATTTTGTTTAATCGTGCTCCAGGAGAAATTTTATTAACAGGTACTGCTTCGGTTACGGGAGAAATTATCAAGATTCCTGCACTTAATATCAGTTTAGAAGCCGGATTGAAAATCAAAGAAAATTTAAAGAAAGGAAAGGAAGTTGCAAAAATAGAAATGAAAAATGATGTTGGACAAATGAAAGGTCGCAACATTATTGCCACGAAAATTGGAACTAAATATCCAGACGAAAAAATTGTTTTAGGAGGTCATTTAGATAGTTGGGATTTAGCTACGGGAGCTATAGATAATGGAGTGGGAAGTTTTTCTGTGATTGATGTAGCAAGAACGTTCAAAAAACTTCAATTGAAAAATGAGCGAACAATAGAGTTTGTTCTATTTATGGGAGAAGAAGTTGGATTGATTGGTTCTAAACATTATGTGAATCAAGCAATGAAAGATGGTTCAATTCATCAAATAAAAGTGATGTCAAATATGGATATGACAACTAATCCAAAATCCTATTATTCGACAATGGAAAGCAGTTTGCCAATTTTATCAGCATATGCGAAAGATGTCCAAAAAGTAATTCCAGATTTTAAATCGAGTACATATGTAAGTATCGGTTTACATTCGGATCATCAGCCTTTTATGTTACAAGGTGTGCCAATTATAGGTTTGTCAGATAGTCAATTTACAAAAGGTGCTTTAGATTGTTACCACGCCAATTGTGATACGTTTGATTATGTAGAAGAAGTTGGCTTAAAAAATAATGTCATTTTAGAAACCTATTTGTTATACCAATTAAGTAATCTTGATCAAATACCTTCTAATCATTGGTCTGAACTTGAAATAAAAGAAGCTTTAATCAAAGGAAATTTAAAAACTCCACTTCGTATTTCAGGCGATTGGAGATGGTAATATCAAAAAAATCCTTCAGAATTTCTGAAGGACTTTTTGTTTATTTCTTTTTTAATTTAACGGTAAAATGTCGTAAGATTTCTGATTCCCACGAAATTTCATAACCTGAATTAATCTCATTTCGGCGATCGAAAATATTCTTCAATGCTACTGCGATATAATCCATGTGACTTTGGAAATAAGTACGCCTTGGAATGGCTAAACGCAACAATTCTAACTTTGGATAACGATTTTCTCTTGTTTCAGGATCACGATCAGCCAAAATAGTTCCAATTTCTACACCTCGAATTCCAGCTTCCTTATACAATTCAATTCCTAAAGTTTGTGCAGGGAATTCTTCGCGCGGGACGTTTGGCAAGAATTTTACAGCATCTACAAAAATAGCATGTCCTCCAATTGGTTGTTGAATCGGAATTCCATATTCGATTAATTTATTTCCTAAATATTCGATCTGTTTGATACGAGATTGTAAGTACGAATATTCTGTTGATTCTTGTAAACCTTGTGCTAAGGCAGCTAAATCGCGTCCAGCTAATCCTCCATAACTTAAATATCCTTCGTATATAATTCCAAAATTTCCACAAATTTTATATAGCTCTTCGTTATTCAGTGCAATAAATCCACCGATATTTACCAAACCATCTTTTTTTGCAGACATCGTCATTCCATCCCCAAAAGAAAACATTTCCAAAACAATTTCTTTAATTGTTTTCTGCTTAAATTCATCTTCTCTTTCTTTGATGAAGTATGCATTTTCAGCAAAACGAGCACCGTCAAAAAAGACAGGAATTTCATACTGATTAGATAGTTCACGTACTTGACGAATGTTCTCCATAGATACAGGTTGACCACCAGAAGAATTACACGTTACCGTGATTAAAGTAAATGGAATTTTTTCTTTGCCATATTCTTTGTAGACATTTTCAAGCTTTTGTAAATCGATATTTCCTTTGAATGGATGAATCAATTCGCTATCAAATGCTTCGTCAATTGTACAATCAATGGCATGTGCTTTTCTAAATTCAATGTGTCCTTTTGTTGTGTCAAAATGTGAATTTCCAGGAACCACATGACCTTCTTTAACAAGTGCCGAAAATAATACATTTTCCGCTGCACGACCTTGATGAGTAGGTAAAAGAAATTTGAAACCTGTAATTGTATTGATTGTTTCTTTTAGTTTCAAGAATGATTGAGAACCTGCGTAACTTTCGTCTCCAGTCATCATCTCAGACCACTGTTTATCCGACATAGCTCCAGTTCCTGAATCGGTTAATAGATCGATAAATACTTTATGGCTTTCAAGATTAAATAGGTTGTAGTCTTTTTCTTCGATCCACTTTTCGCGCTCTTCTGGAGTAGATTGATAAATTTCTTCGACCATTTTTATACGAAATGGTTCGGCAAAAGGTAATTTCATTTTTTTGTGTTTAGTATAAAACTAAGAAACCTTAAGAATATTATCAATTATATAATTAAAAACGAAAAAAAATCCTTTATCTTTTAGACAAAGGATTTTAGCTTTTTATAGTTCGTTGTTAGTCAATAACAGGAACTGGTCTTTTGTTTTCGTTAATAGCAACTAACGTAAATGTTCCAGTAATCGCTTTTTCGCGGCCATCTCTGTACATACTTTCGATGAATATATCAATTTGTACATCCAAACTTGTACGACCAACACGAACAACTTTACCAACCATTTCGACAATAGTTCCGGCAGGAATAGAATGTTTAAAATCAATTTTATCACTACTTACTGTAACAATAGGTTTACGACAAAAACGAGTTGCTGTCATAAAAGCAATTTCATCCATCAGATACATGACTGATCCGCCAAACATGGTGTTGTGATGGTTTGTATCTCCTGGAAAAACAGCTTTGAAAATACGAGTTTCAGAATTGATGATACGTTGTTCGATCAACTCTTCTCTTGGGGTTTTTTCCACTTCCATTATCATAATATTACACGTTACTTTTTCTTAAAATTAATTTTGTGACAATGTTTTTGTGGTGTTTTAATAATTTCATAGAACATAATTTTTGAACCTTTTTCGCGAAAGTTTATTATAAATTAAAATTTCAAAATTGGCATTCTGGCTTATCAAATTTGTTGATTTACAGTTGCGCGACAGCTCGTGAGTTACACACGATTTCCCTATATTTTGAAATGAAACAAGGTGCAAAGATAGATGAGAAAAATGAAATTTTTATATTTATTGGATCGAATTCGTTGGTTTGGAATAATTCGTGTAAATTCATTTTCTCAATTTTTTTAATCATTTTAAAAGAAACCAATGAAAATTAAACCAATAAAAGACTTAGTTCATAATATTAATGAGTGGGAAGAATTAGTTGCTCAAACCAAAGATTTAACAAATAAAGTTATTCAGGATATTAATTTTATTCGTCACGATATCAATTGGGAAGAATATAATTTGTGTAATACTTCTTTCTTGGGATGTAAGTTTAGACAACATCGTGCAATTCATTTAATAGAGCGCGGAGCTTTTATATATCCAAAGTTTGAAGCTGTTCCTTATAATCCTTATCGAGGAAAATTATACACATGGCAAGAGTTGATGGAAGGTTACGATCCAAATAACGACCAAAGTATTGATCTAAAAATCTATAAACATTTCAAAAAACATAAATATAATCCTTCTGTTTCTGAAGCTTTAGCTCAACGTTTACATGACTTATCAATTGATGATGGTTTGCGAAGAATTTTAGAGTATGATGATGAGGGAATGACAAAACGAAAAGTCGTTGGGTTTATGGGCGGACATTCTACAGCGCGCAATTCAGAGTTCTATAATGAGACAGCGAAAGCCGCAAAATTAGCAACATCGAAAGGATATTTTGTAGTTTCTGGGGGAGGTCCAGGGATTATGGAAGCTGCAAATTTAGGAGCTTATATGGCAAATTATTCAGACGAAGATCTAATGAATGCAATTCATATTTTAGCAGATTTAGATTTTGTAGATGAAAATAAAACAGAGTATTTAGCCAAGAATTATATGACAAATGCTAAGAAAGTTTTGGATCTTTACCCAAATGGTGCTGAAAGTTTAGCTATTCCAACTTGGTTTTACGGACACGAGCCAAGTAATTTGTTTGCAACCAATATTGCAAAGTATTTTTCGAATAGTATTCGAGAAGATATGTTGTTAACCATTAGTTTGTTTGGATTGGTTTATGCGCCAGGAAGTGCAGGAACTACTCAAGAAATTTTTCAGGAAGCAGCGCAAAACCATTACGGAACATCAGGGTATTACAGTCCAATGATATTTTTGAGCAAAAAAAGGTATGTAGAAGATACTTCGATTTATTCTGTATTGCATCAATTATCAACAGGAAGACCTTATAAAGACTTATTATTTTTGACAGATTCGTCTGATTTAGCGATTGATTTTATTGAAAAGCATCCACCAATCAAAGTAGATAAAAAAAATAATTAAAATATTTTTAATTATTTTTAAGTAATTAAAGTGTTGTTAGATAAATATTTAAATCTTGTTTTCTTTAGATTTTTCTGAATAAAATAAAATAAATTGGAATAATATTTGGTATTTTAAATAATGAACGTATATTTGCAGTCCAATAACGCGAGATGGAGCAGTAGGTAGCTCGTCGGGCTCATAACCCGAAGGTCACAGGTTCGAGTCCTGTTCTCGCTACTAAATCGCGAGGTGGAGCAGTAGGTAGCTCGTCGGGCTCATAACCCGAAGGTCATCGGTTCGAGTCCGGTCCTCGCTACTACAAAGAGAGTTTCTAACAAGAAACTCTCTTTTTTTATGTCTTAACTTTCCGAATTAATTAGGATAAACTATTTTTGTATCATGAATTTAGAAGAATATAAAAAACAATATAAATCAGATCAGGCTGTTGGTGCGATTGCAATCGAAAATCGTTTAAAAGAAGTCTATGGAACTTTAGAACCAAGATTTTATTCGCCACAAGTAATGTCGTTTCAAGGTGGAGATGATCCAATTGATGGAGTGGCTGTATTTGATGTGAACGGTTATTATCATTTGGTGAGCTATGGAATGTCGCATTTATATTATTCGGAAGAAAGTGTAGGAGCAGAATTTAGTAAATGGGGATTTGAATTTTCGTTTCGTGTAAAACCTGTAAAAGATGACAACGGAGAAGATCCTTTCTGGGTAGTTCAGCTGATGAATAACTTGGGTCGATTTGTCAATGAAACTAAAGTTTGGTTTGATGAATATCAATATTTACCATTAGGAGGTCCTATTCGAACAGATACGGACACGGATATTGTTGGTTTAGCTTTTATAAAAGATGATGATTTAAATGAGATAAACACACCTCACGGTAAAGTGACTTTTTTACAAATGGTTGGTTTAAATTCTGATCAATTGAAAAAGTTAGAAGCGAATTCAACAAAAGAAGAAATAATGTCAGTGCTAACTGAAATAAAGTCAGTTAATCCAAAATTTGTTTGCGAATTGTAACAATTAATTTTCAAAAAGAGCTATTTACGTAAGCTTATTTCTTAAATTTTGTTAAATGTAATAAACAGATTATCAATATATTAAAATTGGTATTTGATTTGATTATACTAAAGCGTTAGTAGTACTAACAGTAGAATAAATTTTTCATAGGTTAGGTTAATAATTAGTAAAGCTAATTATGAGGCACTCTTTCGGGAGTGCTTTTTTTAGAATATTTATAGAAAAAAATATCACAATGTTTAGAAATTTATTCAATCGAAATAAAGAGAAATCAAATAACGAACAAGAATCAAAAACGATGACTTTCGAAGAAATTATTAATTCAGATAAACCCGTTCTTTTAGACTTTTTTGCGACTTGGTGTGGACCTTGTCAAATGATGGGACCTGTGTTGCAGCAAGTAAAAGAGGAATTGGGAGATGATGTCAAAATTCTAAAAGTAGATGTTGATAAATATCAAGATTTAGCGGCACGTTATCAAGTGCAAGGTGTTCCGACTTTTGCTATTTTCAAGAATAGCGAATTGCTTTGGAAAGAAAGTGGTGCGCGACCAAAAGAACAATTGGTTGAGGTGATTAAAAAGTATATTTAAAATAGGTTTGCTTTGCAGCCAAAGTTGATTAAAAAATCCGCTCATTGAGCGGATTTTTTTTGTGTTTATAAATTTTATTTCTTTTTATTTGATTTTACAATTCGATAAGAAATGTATAGAAAGATTAACCATATTGGAATTAATTCTACCGAAATTTTAAGTCCAGTAAACCACATGATGATTAAAATACCAAATAAGAAAATTAAACAAAGGTAATTGCTTATCGGGTACAGAAGCGAAGGGAATAATGTTTTTACGTTTTCTTTATCTTTCTGTTTTCGATATTTAAGGTGTGTTATCGAAATCATAATCCAGTTGATAACTAATGTTGAAACAACTAATGACATTAGAATATGAAAAGCATCTTCTGGAATTACTTTGTTGATGACAATACAAATTGCTGCAAAAATAGAAGATACTGCAATGGCCATCACTGGAACGTGATTTTTATTTAATTTCTTCAAAAATTTTGGCGCATTTCCCTGTTCAGCCAAACCGTATAACATTCTACTATTACTATAAACAGAGCTGTTATAAACTGATAAAGCAGCAGTTAGAACGATAACATTTAGCGCATTAGCGATTAATCTTGAAAAATCAATTGTATGACCAAAAAGATCGAGTTTTAAGTGATTTAAGTTTTGAAAAACCATTACAAATGGACTACTTTTATCTGTAATTGTTTCCCAAGGAGCCAAAGAAAATAAGATAATTAATGCCCCTACATAGAAAATTAAGATTCGATAAATCACTTGATTCGTTGCTTTTGGAATTGTTTTTTCTGGATTTTTAGCTTCTGCAGCTGTGATTCCAATTAATTCCAAGCCTCCAAAAGAGAACATAATTAGAGCCATAGCGGCTAATAATCCGCTGAAACCACCTTCGCTATTCCCAGAGAGCCATCCTTTTGGAAAGAAACCTCCGTTGTTCCAAAGATTTTGAACAGTCGCTTGTTCGCCTCCAGTTCCACTAATTAATAAGTATGCTCCGAAAATAATCATTGCGATAATGGCAACAACTTTAATGATTGAAAACCAAAATTCGGCTTCACCAAACATTTTTACTGAGCCTAAATTCAACGCATTGATAACGATAAAAAAGAATAAACTTGAAGCCCATAAAGGAATTTCGGGCCACCAGAATTGTACATAAATTCCGATTGCTGTCAATTCCGACATACTTACTAAAACGTAAAGAATCCAATAATTCCAACCAGAAGCAAATCCAGCAAATGAACCCCAATATTTATAAGCAAAATGGCTAAAACTTCCAGAAACAGGCTCGTTAACTACCATTTCTCCTAATTGTCGCATGATAAAAAAGGCTATAATTCCAGCGATTGCATATCCTAAAATAACAGATGGTCCAGCAAGAACTGCAGCTGGTCCAATCCCTAAAAACAAACCAGTTCCAATTGCGCCTCCTAAAGCGATTAATTGAATATGTCGGTTTGTAAGACCTCTTTGCAATTCTTTTTCTTCGGTATTTTTTATTTGACTCACGTGTGATGTATTAATTTGTTAAATATATGTAAAAAGTATTTTTAAAAAGAACATTTTAAAGAATTGTCTTGTTTAGATTAATATTCAAATAATCGTTGAATCAGGTTAGTTAAATATATTTTACATTTATCCTCAAATAACAAAAAGATGATATCAATTTATTTTTTAGGACTTGGTGCGTTAGGTTCAAAATATGCAGCAAGTTTTTATGATTATAATTCAGAGAATGTAAAAATAATCGTTAATCAAGATCGTAAAGAAAAATATGAAGCTGAAGGGGTGTTTGTGAATGAAAAAAGATATGATTTTGATTATATCACAGGGATAGAAAATGAAATTTATCCTGATTTTATTTTTGTTGCTGTAAAAAGTAATCAACTAAAAGAGGCGATTGTTGATTTAATACCTTTTGTTGGAGAAAACACATTGATTATTAGTTTGTTGAATGGAATTTCTTCTGAACGAATTTTAGCTGATACCTTTGGTTGGGATAAAGTGATTAATGCTGTAGCGTATATGGATGCTGTGAAAGTTGAAAATCGAGTAACATACGGAAGTATTGGTAAGATTATTTTTGGACATATTGAGAATAAGTTTCAAGAACGTTTACATTCGTTGAGTGAGTATATGAATGGTGCAAATATTCCAAATACGATAACGGATGAAATTCAAGATGCGTAATGGGCGAAGTATTTGGTTAATGTTGTTGCGAATCAATTGACGTTCTTATTAGAGTTCCCGTACGGTGCATTCAAAACAAATCAACATCTTGATAAATTAATGGATTTACTGTCGGAAGAAGTTATTGTAGTAGGAAAAGCACATGGTGTACAGATTGGGGATAAGGAAGTAGATCGAATGAAAGCGACTCTAAAAATAGTCGATGAGCAAGGGAAAACATCAATGTTGCAAGATCGTGAAGCAAAACGATATTCTGAAGTTGATGAATTTTCTGGTGAAATAATTGCCTTAGGAAAACAATATGGAATTTCAACACCTTATAATGAGTTGGTGTACAATATGGTAAAAGCAATTGAGGAAGCGTATTAAAATAAAAAAACCTTTGTAGTTCTACAAAGGTTTTTGTCGGGGTGGCAGGATTCGAACCTGCGACCTCCTGCTCCCAAAGCAGGCGCGATGACCGGGCTACGCTACACCCCGATTTGGTCATCAAATGAAATAAAGCGGAGAGACAGGGACTCGAACCCTGGCATCGGTTACCCGATGACAGATTAGCAATCTGCTCCATTACCGCTCTGGCACCTCTCCTAATTTATTTCAAATAAATTTGTGATCCAGTCAGGATTCGAACCTGAGACCTACTGCTTAGAAGGCAGTTGCTCTATCCAGCTGAGCTACTGGACCGATCCAAAAATTCGTTGAATTTTGTCGGGGTGGCAGGATTCGAACCTGCGACCTCCTGCTCCCAAAGCAGGCGCGATGACCGGGCTACGCTACACCCCGATTCGGTCTTCTTATCGTTAATGAAATCTTTTCGGATGAAAATTTTGTCGGGGTGGCAGGATTCGAACCTGCGACCTCCTGCTCCCAAAGCAGGCGCGATGACCGGGCTACGCTACACCCCGATAGATTTCATTATCGTGGGTGCAAATGTAAGGTGATTTTTGAAAATTAACCAAATATTTTTAAGAATATTTTTCGGAAACTTTCATATAGGTTTCTAAATCCTTGTCCCCTCGACCCGAAAGGTTCAGAACCACAATGTCTTGCGGTTTAAAATTAATTTTCTCTAAAGCCGCTAAAGCATGCGAAGATTCTAAAGCAGGGATGATTCCTTCCTCTTTTGTCAGCATAAAAGCTGCTTTTAAGGCTTCATCATCGGTTGCATTTAAGAATTCTGCGCGACCAGTTTTGAACAAATGCGCATGTAATGGTCCGACTCCAGGATAATCTAATCCAGCAGAAATAGAATAGGGCTCTACAATTTGACCGTCCTTATCTTGCATCAATAACGTACGGCTACCGTGTATAATACCTTCTGTACCTTTGATTGTTGTCGCAGCAGTTTCTCCAGATTCTACACCTAATCCAGCAGCTTCCACAGCAATTAATTTCACCTCTTCGTTATTTAAAAAATGAAAAAAAACTCCAGCAGCATTACTTCCTCCTCCTACACAAGCAATCACATAATCAGGGTTTTCTTTTCCATATTTTTCTTTCATTTGCGCTTTAATCTCTTCTGAAATAATTGCTTGAAATTTCGTAACCATAGCCGGATATGGGTGAGGTCCAACAACAGAACCAATGATATAAAATGTTTCTGGATGATTAATCCAATAACGAATCGCTTCGTTTGTCGCATCTTTCAAAGTTTTACTTCCAGAAGTTGCGGGAATTACTTGTGCACCCAACATTTTCATACGTGCAACATTAGGTGCTTGACGAGCAATGTCTACTTCACCCATAAAAACGATACATTCTAATCCCATCAACGCACAAACCGTTGCCGTTGCAACACCATGCTGTCCCGCTCCTGTTTCGGCAATAATTTTGGTTTTACCCATTCGTTTTGCTAAAAGCGCTTGACCAATCGCATTGTTGATTTTATGTGCTCCTGTGTGATTTAAATCCTCACGTTTCAGTAAGATGTTTGCCTTGTGTTTTTTCGAAAGATTTGGCGCGTAATACAATGGACTTGGACGTCCAACGTAATCTTTTAATAACAAATTAAACTCATCTTTAAATTCTTTTGTATCTGCATAATCTTCTAAAGCTTGTGATAATTCTTCACAATTATGATGCAATAATTCTGGAATAAAAGCTCCTCCAAATTCACCATAAAACCCTCTTTCGTCAACTTCGTATTTCATTTTATTTTTTTTAATTTTGTTCAATTCGTCCATCAATTGTATCGATGAATTGTTTTACTTCGTCAGCTTTTTTAATTCCTGGTGCTGACTCGAAACCACTGTTAATATCAAATCCAATACATCTTGGATGTTGAAAATTTTTCAAAAGTAATGCATCTTCAAGCTCTATTCCTCCACTTAATAAAAAGGGTGTTGATAACTGATAGTTTGTTAACAGTTGCCAATTGAATTTACGTCCTGTTCCACCGTAATCAGAAGATTTTGTGTCGAATACAAAGCTATCAACAACTTGTTGATAAGTGGTTAATTGTTGAAAATCATCTTTTGATTGAATTCCTACAGCTTTCCAAATTTTAAAATCTAAAAAGTTTTCATCTGTTATCAATCGTTGGTGTTTTTGATTAATTAATTTTTCACAAAAATAAGCTGTTTCATCGCCATGTAATTGCACAACATCTAATTGATATTGTTCAACTTTTTCGAGTATATTTTCAATCGAATCATTCACAAAAACGCCAACTTTTTCGGCATTCGGAAAAATGTCAAAAATCGCTTTATCTTTTACAAATCGTTTTGATTTGGGATAGAAAATAAAACCAACATAATCTGGTTCGATTGCAGCAATTTCTTTAAAATTCTCAAGATTATTATTTCCACAAACTTTTACTTGAAATCGTTTCATTTTGATGCTTTTACAAATTGTTCAAATGCTTGAGAAGGATTATCTGCCTTCATAAAATTTTCTCCAATCAAAAAAGCTTGAAAACCTGCTTGTCGCAATTCTTTTACCGTTTCAGGATCCGAAATTCCACTTTCCGCAACTTTAATTAAATTTTGTGGTAATTGTTTTAAAATCTGTTTCGATTTTTGGATATCTACTTCAAAGTTTTTTAGATTACGATTGTTGATTCCAATCAAATCAATAAACTCATTTATTTTTTCCATTTGATCTTCAGAATGTAATTCCAATAATACCTCCAATCCAATTTCCTTTGCTGTTTTCGCTAAATTGTAGACTTCATCTTTTGTTAAACATTCTGCAATCAACAACATCAAATCGGCGCCAATTGCTTTTGTTTCGTACACTTGAAACTCATCAACAATAAAATCCTTTCTTAAAATTGGTATATTCAAGATTTCTTTAGCTTGTTGTAAATCTTCAAAACTTCCACCAAAAAATTGTTCATCCGTCAAAACAGAAACTACTGAAGCGCCAAACTTTTCGTAACCAACGACGACATCTTTTACCAATACATCTTTGTTAATAAACCCTTTTGAAGGTGATTTACGTTTAAATTCGGCAATAATTCCTGATGTTGATTGATCCAAAATTGAAGCTTTTGCAGATAAAATAGGAGAATTAAAATGTTCTGAATTTTTAAAACTATTGATTGATTGAGTTTTCTTTTTTTCTAAAATTTCTTTGCGTTTTTGCGCGACAATTTCATCTAATATCGTTTTCATGGTCTTATTAGTTTTTGGAATACATTCAATGCTTTTTTACTGTCTAAACTTTCGTTCGCAATTGCTACACATTCGATTAAATCTTTGGTTGGATAAATTGTTTTAAGCGCTAAAGCAGCATTTGCTAAAACCACTTCTTTTTGTGCTTGAGTTGAATTACCTTCTAAAACACTTAAAAATATTTTCGAATTTTCTTCGATTGATTTTCCACCTTTTATATCATTTGGCTGAAGAGAATTTAGTCCAAAATCTTTACTTTCTAAAATAAATTCTCCTTCGTTGTTATACACTTTTGTTGGCGAAGTCAATGAAATTTCATCATAACCAGCTAAAGCTGTTGAAATGGAATAATGAACACCCGAATTTTGCATCACATAATGATAAAGTCGAGCTGTTCTGATGTCATATGTTCCTAAATTTTGAAAATCTGGTTGGATAGGGTTTACCAAAGGTCCCATCAAATTGAAGAATGTTTTTACAGCTAATCCTTTTCTGATTGGGGCTACTTTCGCTAAAGCTGGATGAAAAAGAGGTGCATGCAAAAATGTAATTCCAACTTCTTCAAATTCGTGTTTTAACTTATCTTGATTGGTCGAAAATTCGTATCCAAAACTATCCAACATATTCGAAGAACCACTCACAGAAGACGCTCCATAATTTCCTTGTTTGATAATTTTTTCGCCAGCTCCTGCTAAAACAAAACAACTCAATGTCGAAATATTGAACGTGTCTTTTCCGTCTCCACCTGTTCCTACAACATCAATGGCTTGTTTTGGTAAATCAATTTTTACACACAAATCCAGTAAAGCTCGTCGATAACCTTTCAGTTCGTCCAATGTTATATTTCGCATGTTGAAAATAGTTAAGAACGATGCTAATTCTACTTGCGAATATTTTTCTTCAGAAATATCAACCATAATTTGATAGGCTTCTTTTTCTGAAAGTGTATAATTTTCGAATAATAAATTTAATAACTTTCTCATGTTTAATTTTCTAACCAATTTTTAATCATTTGATCTCCTTCTGGCGTTAAAATAGATTCTGGATGAAACTGAACTCCTCGCACATCATACGTTTTGTGACGTAAGGCCATTATTTCTTCGTTTGGCCCGATTGCGGTAATTTCTAAATCGTCTGGAAAATTTTCATTCGAAACAACCCAAGAATGGTAGCGTCCAACTTCTAAACTCTCTTGTAAATTCTTGAATATGATATCATCTTTAATGACTTTTATGGTTGATTTAACACCATGAAATACTTCTTGCGTGTTTAATAATTTCCCTCCAAAAACTTCTCCAATTGCTTGTTGACCAAGGCAAACTCCGAAAATAGATTTGGTTGATGCATATTTTTTAATAATAGGTTTCAGTAAATTAGCTTCGTCAGGAATTCCTGGACCTGGAGAAAGTAATATTTTATCATACAAATTCACTTCTTCTAAAGATATTCCATCGTTGCGAACAACTGTGATATCGGTTGCATATTTTTTCAATGAATGCACTAAATTATAAGTGAACGAATCGTAATTATCGATGACTAAAATTTTCATAGTTTATAGATTTTGAGCGATTTCGATAGAGCGACGAAGTGCGCCTAATTTATGATTGACTTCTTGTAATTCATTTTCTTCAACCGATTTGGAAACAACTCCAGCACCAGCCTGAAAATATAAGGTATTTTGTATGCTAACAAACGTGCGTATGGCAATTGCCATGTTGATATCACCATTGAATCCTAAATAACCAATAGCTCCTCCATAAACACCACGATTTTGATTTTCATAGGTATCTAACAATTCCATTGCCTTGAATTTTGGTGCTCCAGAAAGTGTTCCAGCAGGAAAAGAATCTGCGAATATTTTCATGGTATTGACACTTGTATCCAATTGAGCAGTTACTTTTGAAACCATGTGAATCACATGAGAAAAATATTGAATTTCTTTGTATTCAGCCACTTCAACATTTGTAGAATTTCTACTCAAATCATTTCGAGCTAAATCAACTAACATTACGTGTTCTTCGTTTTCTTTCGGGTCTGCAATTAATTTTTCGGTTAATTCTTTATCCAAATTTGGGTTTCCAGTTCTACGAACTGTTCCTGCGATTGGATGAATCTCGGCGTGATTATTATTGATGATTATTTGTGCTTCTGGTGAAGAACCAAATATTTTAAAGTTGCCATAATCGAAATAAAATAAATATGGCGAAGGGTTTACAGAGCGTAAAATGCGGTAAACATTAAATTCATCGCCCGAAAATTTTTGTTTGTATTGTCTTGATGGAACAATCTGAAACACATCACCACGAAAACAAGACTGTTTGCATTTTGTAACCATTTTTTTGAATTCTTCATCCGTTAAATTTGATTCAATTTCACTTTCCACATTAAATGGATATTCAATGATTGACTTGTTGTTGATGACACTTTTAATTTCTGCAAATTTTGAAATAGTTTCCTCATTTTGAAATTCGATGAATTGAATTTCGTTGTGAAAATGATTAAAAACCACTATATTTTGATAAAATGAATAAGAAAATTCTGGAATTGTCGCTTCATTTCCTTGAGCAGAAAATTTTACCGTTTCGAAATGCGGAATAGCATCCCAAGCAATGTATCCAAACAAACCATTGACAGGTAAATCTTCTCCATTTTGGATATTGAATTGAGCGGTAAATTCCTTGAACTTTTCAGTTAAATTCTGACCTTTTAATTCATACTCTTTCGTCTTACCATTTTTGTAAGTTTCATTTACGATTCCTTTCGTTACCTTGAAAGTCGCGATCGGATTTAGGCAAATAAATGAATTTGCATCCGTCTTCGAATGGTAGTCTGAACTTTCTAATAATAACGCATTTGGATAAATGTCTCGCAACTTCAAATAGAGTTGAACAGGAGTCGTTAAATCAGCTAAAACAGTTTCTTTCTGTAAGTTAAAATTTAAATTCATTTGCTAAATATTAAGGTTTAGAGCACAAAAAAAGGCTTGTCGGTTACGACAAGCCTTTTCTACATATAATTGCATAGAGGTCTTACGAACCAACGTTTTGTTGTTCGATTAACCACCACCAGTTATTTGTAAATAATGTATTCATTGAGGCAAATTTAGAAAGGATTTTGAAACCAACAAATTATTTTTTGATAAATTTTTTAGTTCTTTCAACAATTGATATTTTTGAGAGAATAATAAAAACACAAATAAAATGGAAAATAATTATGACAATCTTATTGTTGAAGTAGAAAATAAAATCGCATTGGTAACTTTAAATCGTCCACAAGCATTAAATGCCTTGAACAAAGATTTATTAGAAGATCTTTCTAATTTTTTGACTAATGCAAACTCAAACGATGAAATTCGAGCGATTATTTTGACAGGTTCTGGAGAAAAATCTTTTGTAGCAGGTGCAGATATCAAAGAGTTTGCAAATTTCGATGGTCATCAAGGAGAACAATTGGCTGCGAAAGGGCAAGAAAATGTATTTGATAAAGTAGAAAACTTAACAAAACCTGTTATTGCGGCTGTTAACGGTTTCGCTTTAGGTGGAGGATTAGAATTGGCGATGGCTTCACATTTTCGTATCGCATCTACAAATGCAAAGTTAGGATTGCCAGAGGTTACTTTAGGTTTAATTCCTGGTTATGGTGGAACGCAACGTTTACCAAAATTAATTGGAAAAGGTCGTGCTATGCAGGCAATTATGACGGCAGATATGTTTACGGCAGATCGTGCGTATGAGATGGGATTGGTAAACGAAGTAGTGGAACAAGCAGAATTAATAAATCGTGCGAAAGAAATTGCAGGTAAAATTGTAAAGAATTCTTCTGTTGCTATTCGTCACGCGATCAAAGCAATAAATGCATCGGATAAAGACAATGGTTTTGAAATTGAAATTCAGAGTTTTGGAAATTTATTTGATGAAGATGATTTCAAAGAAGGAACAACAGCTTTTATAGAAAAAAGAAAGCCGAATTTTAACTAATTTTAGTTTAAAATAAATCAACAAAAAGCTTCAAGATTTCTTGAAGCTTTTTAATTTTACATCATGAAAAAAATAATTTTTGGATTCTTTCTGGTGATGAGTTCAATTGCTTTTTCGCAAGAAATTTATCAAGTTATTGCACAAGAAGGATTGACGATTAGAACTGCTCCAAATGGCAAACGTGTCGGAAAAATTCCATATGGTTATCCTGTTAAAATTTTAGAAAAAGGAGAAGCTTTTTCTATCAAAGATAGTGGAAAAGCGAAAAGTGGAAATTGGGTAAAAATTGATATCAGTTCTTCTAAATTAATTTTGGACGAAGGAGTGAATGAAGCCGTTTTACAAAATGATTTGTACACATTTAGTGGCTATTTGATTACACAACAAAATTTTATCAATCAGTTCGAAACAGAGATTGCTACACATCCTGCATTTAACGAATTTTATTTGGCAACTGCTTACAAATGTTTTGCGATAAAAGGTGATTTTTTTGGCGATGGTGTGGTTGATTATTTATATCGAATGATTGATACAAAGGGATATACGCGTCTGTATATAGTCAATAATTTGAAAAAAGGGAGTCAGATTTATGGATTAGGAGGAGAAAAAGATCCGTTCAAAATTAAAAATTATGATTTCGGAACGTTGATGATGATTCCAAAAGGAACGCCTCTTTATTCTAATTACAAAGATGGAATAAAGCGTAATTTAAATGGCGTTTCTAAAAATGAAATTGTAACTTTAGAGTATGATGCAATTTATGTACATCAAGAAAATGCAAAAGAAGGCGGTTATATTTACCGAAAAGATGGCAAATGGAATTGGTTAAATCAAAAATAATTATAATGCAAAATATAGAAAATAAAGTCGCGTATATTACAGGAGCAACAAAAGGAATTGGGTTAGGAATAGCAAAAGTTTTAGTTGAAAATGGACTTAAAGTTGCTATTTCAGGAAGAAACATAAATGATGTCGAAAAAGCACGCGAATACTTAGGAAAAGATAATGTTTTGGCTATTCAGTCAGATGTTAGACATTTCGAAGATGAGCAAAATGGTGTAGAACAAATTATTTCTGCTTTTGGTCGATTGGATATCGTCATCGCGAATGCTGGTTTAGGGAAATTTGCACCAGTAGATGAGCTTTCTTTAGAGGATTGGAACGCAATGATAGACACTAATTTAACAGGTGTTTTTCATACAATAAAAGCTTCTGTTGAGGCTTTGAAAGTGTCAAAAGGTTATTATATTTCGATCGCATCTTTAGCAGGAACTAATTTTTTTGCCAATGGTGCTGGATATAATGCTTCAAAATTTGGAGTAGTAGGGTTTACACAAGCAGCGATGTTAGATTTAAGAAATTATGATATCAAGTGTACAACGATCATGCCTGGTTCTGTAACATCTCACTTCAATGATCATGTCCCAAATTCTGAAGATGGATGGAAAATTCAGCCCGAAGATTTAGGACAAATGATAGTTGATTTGTTAAAAATGAATTCAAATGTTTTACCAAGTAAAATAGAAGTTCGTCCAACGAAAACAAAATAATGCAAAGGCCTCTAAAATGAGGTCTTTTTTTTTAAAAAAAAATAGTTGTAATTACCGATAGTTTACATAGTTTCGTGAAATATTTTAGATTGCAATATAAGTAATCTTCAAACGAACATTCTTTAATGAGTTTTAAGAAATCAATCAATCATTTTCGACGTACAATAATGCGTGGATTAACTGGAGGTATTGGCGATGGAAATTTGCCAAAAATAGAAAAAGATGAACTTCTTGAATTAAGAAGAGTATTGATAAACAGACCTAACCAACGTTTAGGAAATTTATTGTTAATAACACCTTTAGTACAAGAAATTATAAAAGATTTTCCAGAGGTGAAAATCGATTTATTTGTAAAAGGAAAGGTTGCTCCAATTATTTTCGAAAATTATCCACAAGTTGATCAAATAATAGAATTACCCAAAAAACCTTTTAAAGAATTAATTAACTACGCGAAAGTGTGGATGAAAATCAAACAAAAAAAGTACGATTTAGTCATTAATGTTGATAAAAATTCTTCTTCGGGTCGACTTTCTACTTCTTTTGCGAATTCTAAATATAAAATTTTTGGGAGTGAATTTGAACTTGATACAACTCAAGAAAATCAACTTCATCAAGCACAATATCCAGTTTATCAATTGAGAAAATTTAAAGAATTATTTAAAAATAAGCATGATCATTCTCCCATTCCATCTTTGGATATTCAGTTAACAGAAAAAGAGGTGCAAATAGGAAAAGAAACGCTTGATCATTTGACTAAAAATAGAGCAAAAAAAACATTAGCATTTTTCACCTATGCAACAGGTACGAAATGTTATGTAGCCGATTGGTGGACTGAATTTTATGAGGTTTTCTATCCAAAATATTCAGAAGAATATAATTTAATTGAGATTTTACCTGTCGAAAATATTTCAATGTTAACACATAAACTTCCTACTTTTTATAGCAAAGATGTAAGAGAAATTGCTGCAGTAATGAAAAATTGTGAATTTGTAATTGCTGCTGATTCTGGAATGATGCATCTAAGTTGTGCTGCTCCAACAAAGACAATCGGATTATTTAAAAGTGAAAGTTTTTTGAAACGCTATAAACCTTACGGAGAAGGAAATGCAGTAGTTTTAGTAAGTGAGGGCGATAAAGATAAGAATCCTATAATTCAAGAAATGGATAAACTACTTTCTGTTTAAGAATCAATATATTTAAATAATTGACAATAAACAAGTTGGTCTAAGCATTAATGTCTTATTTTTTATTTAATATTTCATAGCTTTGAACTTTGAAATATTAAATAAATGTCAACAGAATTCACAATTATTATTCCAATCTATAACGAAGAAGATAATTTGTTACGTTTGGAAAATGAGATGAATAAGTATGTAAAAACCGCTGTAAAATCAACTGAAATTTTACTGATTAATGATGGTTCTAAAGATAAAAGTTTACCATTAATCAAAGAAATCTGCCAAAGAAACGAGAAGTTTCACTACATATCTTTTGATAAAAATTATGGATTGTCAGCTGCAATAAAAGCTGGTTTTGATTCTGTACATTCGAAATGGGTAGGTTATATTGATGCAGATTTACAAACAGCTCCTGAAGATTTCAATAAGCTTTTAGGTTTAGCAGATCAATATGATTTGGTTACGGGTGTTCGTGCAGATCGTAAAGATTCTTTTGTGAAAAATATGTCATCTAAAATTGCAAATTCAATCCGAAGAGCTTTTACAAATGACGGAATGGATGATACCGGTTGTCCATTAAAAGTTATCAATGCTGATAAAGCGAAAAAGATTCCAATGTTCAAAGGGTTGCATCGTTTTTTACCAGCTATGATTCTACTTCAAAACGGAACTGTAACTCAAGTTCCCGTAAAACACTTTCCTCGAATTGCAGGCGAATCGAAATTCAATTTATGGAACCGTCTATTAGGTCCTTTGATGGATTGTTTTGCATTTGTTTGGATGAAGAAAAAATACATCAATTATAAGATTCAAGAAGGAGCATAATGTCAAATTGGATTATAATTAGCATTGGATTTATTGCGCAAACGCTTTTTTCAAGTCGGCTAATTTTGCAATGGATTGTTTCCGAAAAAAATAAAAAAGTACTTACACCAAAATTGTTTTGGGAAATTAGTCTTTTTGCCTCTGTACTTTTATTTTTATATGGTTATTTGCGTCATGATTTTTCGATTATGTTAGGTCAAACGCTAACATATTACATTTATATCAGAAACATACAGTTGCAAAATCATTGGCACGAATTCCCGAAAATTGTCCGTATTTTCTTGTATATTTTTCCTGTGTTAATTGTTTTGTATGGATTTAATAACGGTATTTTTGATGTAGATTTACTATTTAAAAACGAAAAAATTCCGACATGGTTGTTATCATTAGGGATTGTTTCTCAGGTTCTTTTCACCTTTCGGTTTATCTATCAATGGCTCTATTCTGAAAGAAAAAATGAATCACAATTACCAATGGGATTTTGGTTAATTAGTTTATCTGGGTCCTTATTGATTTTAATTTATGCAATTATCCGAAAAGATCCCGTTTTATTTGTTGGGCATTTTATGGGATTCATTGTTTATGCTCGAAATATATTAATCAAACGAAAAGAAAAAAATGGTTCAGTGGATTAAACAAAATTCAGTTTTATTTTTAATCATTGTGACAATCTTGATGTTGTTTGTCAACTTAGATGTTCTACAAACCAACATTATGGAAGCGAGAAATATAATTTCTGCGAGAGAAATGGTGAATAATGGAAATTGGATTTTTACTACACTTAATGGTTTACCTCGATACGAAAAACCACCTTTACCAACATGGATTACAGCTGTATTTGGAAATGTTTTTGGTTTCGAAAATTTCTTTTGGTTACGCGTTCCAGTTGTTTTAATTACCATTTTATTAGTTATTTGGTTTTATAAAACGTTAACAAAATTCGATTTAACAAAACAGCAAGTTGTAAATTCTTCATTGGTTTTGATTACGTCGTTTTACGTTTTTTTCTCAGGAAGAGATAACAATTGGGATATGTACACGCATAGTTTTATGATGGGTACAATTTTCTTTTTAGTGAAGGAGTTTCAAGTAACTAAATTTAATTTATTCAATTTTATAGTTGCATTTTTCTTCTTAGGATGTTCGATCATGAGCAAAGGTCCAGTTTCGTTGTATGCCTTATTTTTGCCATTTTTAATTGCTTATTTTTTAGTTTTTAGACAGAAATTAGGTAGAAATTTAAGCATCGCTTTATTGACGATTATATTGGGTTGTGTTGTAGGATTTGCTTGGATGTTGTATGTAAAATACTTTGATGCTGAGCACTTTTTAGCAGCTTCTACAAAAGAAGTAAACAATTGGCACAGTTACAATACTCGCCCAATTTATTATTACTGGAGCTTTTTTACACAATCTGGTTTGTGGACAATTCCAGCTTTGGTAAGTTTAATTTATCCTTATCTGAGACATAAAGTAACCAATAAAAGAGCCTATCAATTTGCATGGTTATGGACGGTTTTTTCTGTGGTTTTATTATCGTTAATTCCAGAAAAAAAATCAAGATATTTATTACCAGTTTTGATTCCATTAGCGATGAATATTGGTTTTTATATCGAATATTTAAGATTAGAATTTAAAAACTTTAGCAATAAAGTTGAAAAATATTTTACAAATTTCGCTTTTGGTTTATATGGTTTAATTGGAATTGTAATCGCTGTAGGAGTTTTTATTTATACAAAAGATCGGTTATCAGAATTTTTGGTTTGGTCGATTCCGTTTGCGGTTGTTGGATTAGTTTTAGGTCTATCAATACTCAAAGGATTAAAAATAAAGTCTTTCGAACAAGTATTTTATTCCACCGTATTATTGATGTGTACAGTTGTTGCATTTGGCTTTCCACTTTCAAAATTAACGTTTTCCGAGGAACTGTATTCATCAGCTAAAAATCTTCATAGATTAGAAAAACAATATCAGATTAAAACATACGAAACGCAAAGTTTTGTACCAGAAATAGTGTTAGATTATGGCACTTCTATTCCGGTAATTTATGATGGAAAGAAGCTAAATTTTCCGAAAGAAACGAAGTTTGGAATGTTAGCAAATCAATCCGATTCAATTTTGATAGCAGAACAATTTAAGAATTATTCGTTTCAAAAAATTGGCGTTGTCGATTTAAATCATTCGTCAGAAAATCAAAAAAATTATAATGATCGTATTCAAAAGGATTATTATTTAGTTCAAAAAAAGTGATTTACATTCGAGTAAAATTTTTAACCGAAAATATCGTTATTTATTAAAAATCTTTTGCAGTTTCGCGTTTTATTCTTTCTGAGTTTTTGGTTAGCAAACAGTTTTGTTTTTGCTCAAAATTTTGGTTGGAAAAATCCAAATTTCAGACAAGATTCTGTTCTAATTTCAGATACTATAAAACTTCAGTATAAAGGAATTTTAACCGAAAAATTTCAAGTTTTAGATTCTGCTGGTCATGCAATTCCAAAAGATCATTATTCAATTAATTTTGATCGAAACGAAATTTATTTCACAACTTCGTTAGCAAGACAAATGGTGAGAATCCAATATTTCGTCAATCCGAAATTGGTCGAATCAGTTTTCTACGCAAAGAATCCGTCGATTATTGTGAAAGATGACAAACCTGTTAACATTTTTTATCAACTCGAACCCGATTCAAAGAAAGCAACCAAAGATATTTTTGAAGGTTTAAATAGCAAAGGGTCGATGGTTCGTGGAATTCGTTTTGGGAATAACCAAAGTGGCTCTGTACAATCTTCGTTAGATTTGGAGCTGTCTGGTAAATTATCGGATGATATTACGGTAAGTGCGGCAATAGCGGACAATAATGTTCCGATAGAGTCTGATGGTTATACGCAGAATTTACAAGAATTTGATAAAGTTTACATCGAATTAGCCAATAAAAATTCTAAAATTAGAGCAGGACATATAGATATTAACACCAATCAAGAACGAGATTTTTTCAATCCATTCAATCAAAAAGTAACAGGTTTACAATTATCCACGCAATTAAAAAGTGAGAAATCTTCGACAACTATTTTTGCTTCAGGAAGTATTACACGAGGCGAATTTATGCGTGTTAATTTTGTAGGACAAGACGGAAATCAAGGTCCTTACCGCCTTTCAGGAAAGAACAATGAGCTGTATGTGATAATTATTTCGGGAAGTGAAAAAGTTTACATTGATGGTGTTCAATTAGAGCGAGGAGAGCAAAATGATTATGTTATTAATTACAATACGGGAGAAATTTCGTTTACGTCGAACCGATTAATTACTGCAAACACGCGTATTAATGTTGAGTATTTATATAATTCGCGCAATTATTCCCAAGTTTTACTTTACGGTGGAGCTGAGTATGAAACAGAACGATTAAAACTGTCAGGTTTTTTCTTTTCTCAAGGTGATTCGAAAAACAATTCGCTTGGAAATGATTTAACAGATGATGAAAAACAAATTTTGGCCAATGCAGGAAATGATCCAGCTAAAATGTACACTGTTTCTGCTGAAAGAATAAGTTATGATTCGAACCGAATTTTGTATCGAAAAGTGAACTTAAATGGCTTAGATATTTTTGAATATTCGACTGATCCAAATGACGAATTGTATCAAGTTGCGTTTACATACGTTGGTGCTAATCAAGGAAATTATCGTCAAATAAATGCAAACCAGAACGGAAAAGTTTTTCAATTTACTGAACCTATTACGGGTGTTTTACAAGGCGATTACGAACCAATTAAGCAATTGATTTCTCCAAAGAAATTACAGATTTATACACTAAATGGTCAATATCAGTTGAAAGATAATGGGAATATTGGTTTTAATGTAGGACTGAGTAATTATGATCAAAATTTATTTTCTTCGATTGATGATAACGCTAATTCTGGATTAGCAACTCGGATTTATGGAGAAAAAACATTTTCTTTTAACGATTGGAAAATCACACCTTATGCAGAATGGAATTTTATCAACAAAAATTACAAAAGTGCCGAGCGTTTGCGTGCGGTAGAATTTGCGCGTGATTTTAACTTGGAACAGGAATTAAGTGGCGTAAATCAGAATTTTATCACAGCAAAAATCAATTCAACTTGGAAAGAAAAATTTAACGCACAATACACATTTGATTATCTTGAAAATACAGGCCTGTACAAAGGTTTGAGAAATCAAATAGATGCGAATTATAAAACAGAAAAGGATGAGATTGTTGCGCAAGCCAATATTTTATCAACTAAAGCAACGCTTCAAAATACCAATTTTGCACGCTACATGATTGATGGAAAACGAAAAATTGGAACTAAATTTTGGATTGGTGCGCGTGTTTGGGGAGAAAATAATGATATCGATGATTTGGTACAAAATGAAAAATCGAATTTGAGTTTTAAATGGAATGAGTTTCAGTTGAAAGGAGGTTTTGCAGATTCTATTGGGCGAAAAATAGACTTAACGGTTTATCAACGTCAAGATGATTCGGTTCGTTTAGGGACTTGGCAAAATATTCAACAAAGTAAAGGGTTAATTTTTAATTCATCTCTAATTCAAAAACAAAATCATCAATTAGGTGTAAATTTTCATTATCGACGAGTAAATTATCAATTTTTGGATGCGCCAAACGAAGATTTTATGACGGGTAATGTGAAATGGTACAAAGCTTTTTTCAATCAAGGTTTGCAGTTAAATGTAGATTATGAAGTGGGGAGTGGAGTAGAGCCGCAGCGAGAATTTCAGTATGTAAAAGTTTCGGATGGAATGGGGATTTACAAATGGACGGATTATAACGGAGATGGAATAGAGCAAATTGATGAGTTTGAAGTGGCAGAATTTATCGATCAAGCAAATTATATTCGTGTATATACGAATACAATAGAGTATTTAAAAACAAATAAAAATCAATTCAATTTTACGTTACGTTTTCGTCCAAAACAGGTTTTCAATACTGAAAATGAATTCTGGAATCGTTGGATGTTTCAACAAAATATTTCGGCAAGTAATTCTTTACGCAAAGAAGGTTCGACGTTAGAATGGAATCCTTTTACAAAATCTGCGCAGATTTTAGGGAAAACAAGAAGTATTCGTTCATCGATTTTCTTTAATCAAGGAACGCAATATAAATGGTCGACGAATTTTATTTATAATCAACAACAATCCCAAACCTATGTTTATACAGGTTCTGAATACCGCGATTCGGATAGTTATTTGTTGCAAACACGTTACAAGATTTTAAAAGATTTGATTGCGAGTTTTGACACAGAATATATGGTAATTAATAGCGATTCGGAGATTTTTGCAAGTCGTCGTTACAAGTTAAACAATCTTCGTTTATCGCCAAAAATTAGTTATCAAACGGAGAAGTCAATTGTAGCTTCGTTGTTTTATAATTATCAGAATAAGAAAAATGTTTCTGGAGAAGAGCAATTAAATCAGTCTGATTTGGGTACAGAATTGCAATGGAATAGTTCGGAAAAGATGAGTTTGTTGGGAAGTTTTAGTTTTATCAACAATCAATTTGTGGGTAATCAAGAATCAATTGTAGGAAATCAAATGATGGAAGGTTTACGAGCAGGAAATAATTTTGTTTGGCAATTGCAATTGCAACGACAAATCACAAGTTTTCTGCAATTAAATATTTCGTATGATGGACGAAAAACGGAAGAGAATAAACCGATACATACCGGAAGCGTACAAGTACAGGCGAGGTTTTAAACAATAAAAAAAACGTTTTGAATAGCTCAAAACGTTTTTTTATTCTTATTCAATTTTACCTTCGTAGAAAACAGGGTTTCCTTTTTCGTCAAAACCAATTATGGTTAATTTGTAATTCCCTGGACTATCGTTGTTAAAATATTCGATGGATGTATTTTCTCCTGGTTCAATATACAAGTTTGGATTCCAAAATAAAGTACTTCTAATGTCATCTGGAACTTCGGAGTATAGAGATTCATAATCATCAAGACTAAAGTATGGGAGCGAATTGTTGTATCCACCTAATTGAATCAAATTATTCGTTAACATTGGTGTGTTGTCAATTGGCGCATCACTTCCTCTTTTGGTGTAAATAGCGATTGCATTTCCTAATAAACCTGCACCTTTGAATACTTTTACCATGGCAATATCTCGAATGTTTATTCCGTTTAGGTTGTCTGGAGAAATTTTCATTTCATTTAGATAAATATTAACTTCAGCATTTCTAATTTTTGGAATACCGTTAGAAACCGTAAGTCCAGCAACTCTTCCAGCTAAAAAATCAACCACGTTATAATAACCTTCGATGGGTTGAGGTTCGTTTACAAAATCAATTACTGTTTCGTTAATATTCTTAAACATTCCACTGCTCAATTCTTCGTTTAGCTTTATTGTTTTAGATTTACTATCGGCTTTTACCACAACTTCTTTTAATCGAATACTTTTATCATTAATGATTTTTATATTCTTCTTATAGGTATGTTGTTTTTCAATCTCTTTACTGTTTGCTGCATCCGATATTTCTTCTAACACATAAGGTGTAGCAGGTAATTTAGCTTTATACGCTTTTGTTTTATAATTTGGAGCAACCGATATAGTCAATGTTCCATTATTAGCGGGTTTAGAATTTTCCGAATTCAAAAAATAATTCATCGCCATAGGACCATAATAGAATAAATTATTCATTTCGAAACTTCCTTCGTAATCAGTGGAAAGTGTAGCAAAATTCTTCGGACTATCTTGCATTTTGTAGATAATACTCAATTCAGCATCGCTTAATTCTCTTCCATTCATGTACGCCTTTCCTTTATACGATAAATAACGTTTATCTGTTTCAAAATCAGGTTTTACAATGTTTCCTACGATGATATCTTCCCATGTGAATCTTCTCCATTTTTCTGTAATAAGTAGGGCATCCAAATTTTCAGAATATTCATTGTTCTTGAAATATTGAGCAGGATTGCTGATGTTTGAGGTGAAATCTCGCGACAACCAAATAGCCGAAAGTAAATTGTCTTCATCATTCTCTTTTTGATCTTTAATGACTGAAGCGAAGTTGATTTCTTGATCAGATTCAAGTTGTATTGTATTTAATTCGCGTGGACGAGTAGTTGTTTCGAAAGTAATGGCGGGTTTTTTATACAAATCATTGCGATTAATAAAGAGTAATCGATTGGCAATTTCTTGATCATTTTCATTGAAAACGGTAATGTTGAGAACTCCTTTATCATTCTCTAAAACTTCATTTGGGACAAGTGTAGATGCGGTTTCGATACTTTTTATAATCTGAGAACTCATCACAAGTTCATTGTTTATTGTACCAATAATTTTATGGTTTAACAAGGGATTTTCTTGATTAATACTTTTCAGTTGTATCATAATATCCTTGCTGTTACGCACAACTTTTAATAATACGCCTTCTTTTTTCGGTTCAGGTAAATCAATAATTTGTTGAATTCCTTTGTCATCAGTTATTTGTACTTGATAGAGTTTACCTTCTTCTGCTCTCAATGAAAATGTAGCCACGTTTTCATCTAAATTTTCAAATGTTGATAGTTGGTTGGTTGGATTGTCTTTCTCGAAAACAATTCCACGCCATTTTTTAGGTAACTTTCCGTCAGATTTTAATCGTACAGCGAATTTTGTCGTTTGATTTTGAATAAAATTTCCTCCTTCAGCGTGCGCTTTTGCATTCCATTTTAGGTTTTGATTTGGAACGATTTTTAATTTAGAATTTGGATTGAAAATCTTGATTTGATTAATGTATTGAAATTGCTCAGGAAAAAAAGTCATGTGAGTTGTGTACGCTCTCACAAAATAAATTCCTTCTTCATGTTCAGCTTTTGTGTTTAATGTTCCATCACTTTCTCCATTTATAATCGGCACCAATTTTCGGTTCAATAAGTTTTTATCTTTATCATATAATTCTACGATTAGATTGGTAGAGATCAAACTTGGTTGATATCCATTTAGTGTATAAGCTTTGAACCATATATTGTCTCCAGCAATGTAGTCTTGTTTATCAAATAATAAATAAACTTTTTCTTGTGCATAATTTGTCTGAAGACTTTTTATGGCTGTTTCTAATTTGGATTGCGCAAAAGTTGTAACTGTAATTAAGTATAATGCGAGTAAATAAAAATATTTCATGCGAGTATAAAATTATTTCGATTCAATAAATCTTAATCTTTAAAATTATTATTAACTTGACAGATAAAAAAATAAACATTTGTTAATTTTTTTTAATTGATAAAATCGATTTTATTTAATGAGTTGTTGAAAGATTTTTTATAAATAAACAAGCTGTTAGAATCCTCAAAAAAAAACAGTCAAATCTATTTAAGATACGAAATTTTAATTTATTTAGAGCTATTGCATATCATTTCAAATGAATGAATTATTGATGAATTTTACTATAGAAAAGTTAATGCCATGTTCAAGTTATAAGTGCAACTGGCCAAGTAGATTTTAGTTTTTCGATAGGGCTAATATAGCCAAACTTTCTTACTCTTCTATTGTTAATTAATTTTTCTATTTGTTTGATTCTTAGGTTACTTACTAAATTCAGGTCTGTTTTCTTTGGTAAAAATCTTCTTATCAAGCCTATTCTGTTCTCAACAGTTCCTT